>JARRRH010000111.1:0-12651 GCA_037380925.1 Deltaproteobacteria bacterium
AGAGGCCCGAGTGTTGTTGTCAGGTCAGGTGTAGGCAAAGACATGGAATACCCCCATGGCTCAAGGCTTAAGGCTTAAGGCACAAGGCAAAGAGAATTTTTTACATGACATTTCAGAGGGCCTCCCAGTCTATGGACTGGACAGGAAAAACCGGCCCGTCCCGGCACACCAGAACGTAGGAGTTCTTCCCTCCTGAAGAAGCCCTTATGGCGCAGCCCTGGCAGGCCCCAAGTCCGCAGGCCATGTTGGCCTCCAAGGAAAATTGACAGGGCACTCTGTGACGTCGCGCCATTTCCGCAATTTTTTTGACCATGGGTCTCGGACCGCATGTATAGAGCAACACACCCTTCCCTTTGGCTTTTTTGGACTTCAGGAACTTCTCCAGAAGGTCGGTCACGGGCCCCGGGTGACCTGTTGTACCATCCTCGGTGGCAATGGAAACTTCCATGTGGCCGCCGGAGACATGATCCAGGGTAATGATCTCGCCGGCAGTACCGAACCCCATCAGAAAGGGAAAAGCCCTGGCTTTCATGCTCTGGGCAAGGAAAGCCAGAGGCGCAATGCCTATGCCCCCAGCCACCAAAACCGGCAGTTGGTCTTTTCGAGGCATCCTGAAGCCCTTGCCCAATGGACCCAGGACCGACAATTCTTCCCCTTCTCCCAGGCGGGCCATGACCGCCGTACCCCGCCCCACCACACGGTAGAGAACCAGACACAAATCTTTCTTGACCCCGAATATAGAAAAAGGTCGTCTTAAAAGGGGCTCCAGGCTCCTTCGGACTCGAATCATTACGAACTGTCCCGGCTTCGCCGACTTTACGATCTCGGAAGACTTTAGTCCCAACAGCCAGGTGTTCTCATTGATCTGCTCGTTGAACGCTATGTCTGCATATTGTTCGATCATAGATCCAAAATACCCGATTCCTTGATTTTGTAAAAGATCTTTTCCGGTATTCTAGTGAGATTTTCTGCTTTGTATCTGTTTCCGGGCTGAGTCGATCCGGAGTAGACTAGTAGCTTGACATGATGCCCCTCCTGCCCTATCCTGCCTTCATTACAGGGCGTTCCCCATCCCTTCCCTTCTCTATGGGAAGCCTATGATGATCACCCCCATTTCCGCAGGAGGGCCCCCATGACGATCCTGGACGAGAGATTCGCGGAATTTGAGAAACTGCCGAGTGAAGAAAAAATCCCCTATTTTGAAAAGGATGATCGACTTTATGACATGATCATTTCACAACAACTCAGCCGGCAAGTTCTGGAAGACATTTATCGCATCAGCAACCGGCTTCGAGCGGTTGCAAAAAGCAAATCCGGCTCTGTTTTCCTGCAAAACCTCCTGTGTCACAAAAGGGCGATGCTCTACTTTACTCAACCCTCATCCAGAACCTTTCTTTCCTTTGAGAATGCATGCCACATCCTGGGCATGAGGACCTCTGAAATTCGCAACACGAGCGTCTCTTCGGAAGTCAAAGGGGAGACCTTCGATGACAGCCTGCGCACCTTTTCTTCATACACGGACTTGATTATCATGCGGCACCATGGTCAGAACATCGCGGAACGCGCGGCATGGCTGCTCAACACCTGGTCCAATCGTCCGGTTCCCGTCATCAACGGCGGCTCGGGAAGCGACCAGCACCCCACCCAGGCCATTCTCGACGTGTACACCCTGCTCAGGTCATTTGAGGACCAGGGGGGGCTTGACGGGAAGACGGTTCTTATGTGCGGGGACTTGAGAAGAGGGCGGACCGTGAGGTCCCTCAGCTATCTCATGAAAAATTTTGAAGACATCCGGATCATCTATGCCGCCCCGAAGACTTTTCAGATGAAGGAGGATGTGTGCGCCTTTCTTGAAAAGCACAACATCCGCTATCAGGTGGAAACGGAGTCCCTGGAAAAAGTACTGCCTGACGCGGATGCCATATACATGACACGGATTCAGGATGAGCACGACATGGAACCCGGGGAGTCAAGCAGAACGGATATTTCGAGGTTCAAACTGGCACCGGTGGATATGGCCAAGCTCAGACCGAATGCGGTGATCATGCACCCCTTTCCCCGAAGAGATGAAATCGATGTGTCCATTGATCGGGACCCAAGAGCCATGTACTGGAGGCAGGAACGAAACGGCATGTGGACAAGGGGGGCTTTGATCGCTTACATCTTCAGGGTCGAGGATCAGATCATGAATTACTGACTGGTTTCCATCCAGAAATGGCCCTTTCCCCGCTGAGCGTCGTTCTCCGCGGGTTTTCACGTGCGAGGCATGCACAAGGCATACGGCGCAGGGCGCAAGGCTTAGGGTAGGACACTTGAAACGATTTGTTGTTTTCCTTGGGCCTTGAGCCTTAAGCCGAAGATATCAGATGCCTGTTCTTAGTGTTAGGGATTTTCATTTCTCAATGGGCACTGGTTTTTCTAATTTCTGTTCAATGACCTTCTTCACTTCCGCAGGAATCCGGGTCAACTTCTTATTGGAATCCATACAGGCGTGAACCGTGTGGCCGCTCACCAAGAGATGACGCCCATCGCTGACCACCTGGTAGTCGAATCGGATCCGTACCCGTCTGAGGTCAGTGACCCTCGTCCTGACGGTCACCACCGCGTCGTAACCGACGTTGCCGTGGTATTTGGCCGCCGCTTCAGTCACCACGAGGCTATAACCGTCGGATTCAATTCTGGAATAGGGAAATCCAAGGTCACGCATAAACTCCGCGCGACCGACTTCAAAAAAGGTGAGGTAGTTCCCGTAATAGACAACTCCCAGGCGATCCGTGTCCTTGTATCTCACCCGGATTCTTGTCTCATGCCATCCGTCATGGACCGTCATTTCTTTTTCCCCACGCCGGCCTTTCATGTCAGGCTCCATTCGCTTCTTTTAAATTTCGCTGCGTCATTCTATTTGGGGCCCCGGTGATGTCAAGGCCTTTCTTTTAAGAGGCTCAGCACGTCACAGCCATTGACTCAGCACAGCCTGTGGCCTATAGTCAAACATGAGGCCTGATATGGTTTTGGATAGAAAAATCGCCTTTGTGAACCTGCAAAAGGGAACCACCAGGACTGAGTCGATTCCTAAGGAACTCCGTCGAGCCTTCCTTGGCGGGAGAGGCATGAACATGCATTTGCTCTATCAATACGACATCCCCCGCCTGGATCCTTTCTCCCCGCAAAACCCTCTTATCTTTGGGGCAGGCCTCCTTACAGGAACCCTGGGCTTCGGCTCCCGTATCAATATCACCTCCAAGTCCCCTGAATCCGGCCATCTGGGGGATAGCAACATGGGCGGCGATTTTGGTGCAGAGCTCGTCAAAGCAGGCTTGAGCCACCTTGTCGTCACAGGCAAAAGCCGCAAGCCGGTCTATCTCCTCATCAGAAACAGGTCCATAGACATACGTGATGCTCGTGAGCTCAGAGGCCTGGATACTCTTGAGACACAGAGAAAAATTCGGAGTGATCTAAAAGACCCCAGGATCCAGATCGCTTGCATCGGGCCGGCCGGGGAGAACCTGGTGCGGTTTGCGGCTATCCGCTCAGGCCTTAAGAGCGCGGCCGGCAGAACCGGTATGGGCGCTGTCATGGGTTCTAAAAACCTCAAGGCTGTTGCAGTGAGAGGCACGCTCGATATTCCCATCCGCCATCCGGAAAGATACTTGAATTATTATCTTTCAAACCTGCGCCAGCTGATGAGATCAAAATGGGTCCAGGCGCTAGGGGAACAGGGAACGCCGCTGCTCTTCCGGCTGGCGAACGCCGCGGGCTTTCTGAGTGTTCGCAACAATCAGTCCACCACGGTGGGCGACCAGGGATACCTGCTGGAGGCAGAGGCACTGGAACCCTATTCCACCGGCTTGCTCGCCTGCTTCAGTTGCCCGGCCCACTGCCGGCATCGCTTCGCGGTGACCGAAGGTCCTTATGCTGGAATCCGGGGGGAAGGGCCGGAGTACGCCTCCATCGGCTCTTTGGGCACCAAATTGGGCAATCTCAACCTCCAGAATGTCATCTCCGCGGTCGAGCTTTGCAATCGTTACGGCTTAGACACGATTTCTACCGGCTCTTACATTGCGTGGGCCATGGAACTCTTCCAGCGAGGAATCATCGATCAGAAATCCACACATATGCCTTTGTCTTGGGGAGACGGCCAAATCATTTCAGAGCTCATCCAGCAGATTGCCTTCCGCCGGGGGTTTGGACATATCCTGGCCGAAGGGCCTTATGCTGAAAGGGTTTTCGGACCGGATTCACGGCGCTATCTTCTTGGTGTAAAAAATTTTCCCATAGAGATGACCGACGAGCGGGTTCCTAAAAGTTTCGCCCTGGGTAGGGCCACCTCAACCCGCGGTGCCTGCCATATGAGAAGCCGGCCTTCCAGTGATGTGCTGGGGCTTCCCCAGGAGGTCCTGAACAAAATTTATGGCGGTCCTGTCTGGGCTTCTGCCGCTTCCTTACCGTGTTTTCAAGTCCTCACGCGCCTCAGTACCGGCAGTTTTCGAGACTGATCGCTCTGGCCACCGGTCTTCGCATCACGCCGAAGGCCTTGAAAACAGTGGGAGAAAGGATCTACACCCTGGAAAGAATGATTTTGGTGAGAGAGGGCCTACGCCGGCCGGATGACACCCTTCCCCAAAGGTATTTTGATGAGCCCATACCGGAAGGACCGGGCAAGGGTGCGGTGATTAAACCCGAGAATTTTGACACCATGCTGGACGAGTATTACAGGTTACATGGGTGGGATGAGAACGGCATTCCCGAGCAGCGCACCCTGAAGAGACTCGGAATATGAACTTTGAACGAGCTTGGCTCATGAGAATAAAAGTGAACAAGAAGAAGTGCACGGGTTGCCATTTGTGTGAGGTGGTCTGTTCTCTGACCCATTTGGGCGCGATCAACACCGAGAAGTCCGCCATCCGCGTGCAAAAAGATGACCTCCATACCAGCCTCCATGAACCCGTGGTTTGCCGCCAGTGTAAGGAAATGATCTGCCTCGCCGGAGAAAATGCGCCTGAAGACAAGGAAAGAAAAACGTACATCTGGAAAAGCATTCGGGCAGAGCGCTGTCCCTTCGGGGCTTTAAGTGTCTTTGCTGATACAGCCTATCACTGCGATCTTTGTGGAGGAAAGCCCCAATGTGTCAAGGTGTGTACGCCTAAAGCGATCCATCTATAAGATCGCCACCGACCCCTTCTTACCACTCCGGTTCCAGGGCTTCGATGGTTGACTCGAAATTCGAGGTGCCGGTCGCTTCCAATCTTCCTCCATTGCACGAAACCAGATCGCCACTGGTCTCGAGCAGCTCGCAGTGGCTGAGGATTTCGTTCTCGGCCATGACGATTCCACTCCCTTTGAGAAGCGCTGCATCAAAGGAAGCGGCCGCCAGTTCTCTGACCGTCTTCGGGCCAGGTTTGAGAGTCTCCAGAATGCAGGCGCATCTCTCAACATGATGCGTCAACAGATCCCGCACTCTCTTGTTCAGATCCATTTCGTTCCATTGATGATTGTAAAACAACCTGTGCGCCGGGAGAATGGTGAGTTGTCCGGTTCGAGTTCCAATCCCTTCAAGTTTCTTGAGGGACCTAAGGTAGGCTCCGAGACCATAGATGGAATCGCCGTTGGAATAATTAGGACCAAGCACGTTTGCAACGTCATCAAAATAGCACAGCCGGGTGGGATGAGGGGAGATGTCCGGAAGGAGCGTGTCACCCACGAGAAGAGCCTCCTCGCCCAGCAAAAACGCCAAGGCGTCGGGGCTGTGTCCCGGCAAATGGTAGGAGACCACTGAATCCGTGATCGAAGTCTCACCGTCTCCGATCGTTTCTATCTCCAGCCGCCCTCGTTCCCGATGATAAACGCGACAATGCTTGTTTGAGAAAGACTCCGGCATTGCACAACGCCAGCAGGAGGCGGGAAAGTCCCTGTTCACGCCCGGGGGCGCATCATCTGGATAACTACGGATGAGGCGCTCATAAAGCACATGGGCCTTGACGCTCACACCGGTTGCCTGAACGATCTCAGCCAACCCGCCGTCATGGTCTTCGTGACCGTGGCTCAGCAGCACGAAAGCCAGGTCTTTGCCTGACACACCAACCGTTTTCAGCTTCTCGAGAAGGGTTTTCCCCTCTCCTGTTCGACCCGTGTCCACCAGAAAAGGGCGATCTGCCAGGACAAGGTAATTCCAGGTAGGGCCAAGGTCCCAGTCGCCGCCATAGAAATTCTTTGTGGGTAAACCCAGAATCTCTAAGCCCGAGGGGAGCCTCAGGCGAACGACCATGCCATTCCCATTTCCTTCCCCTTGTTGAACCACTTCTATCATATCATGCAGCATAATTCTTAATATACACCTGTTATCCCTCCGCCTTTTTTTCGAGCTCATCTAGTTTTTCGGGTTCCGAAACAGCAATGTCTACAAGGGACTTGGGGATGGCGCTCTGCTCGCACATGACTCTGATTTCCTTTTCCTTGTCGCTGAATTCCAGGATTTCGCGAATGCCTTCGATGTATTCAAGCATCTTATCCGGCGGAATTTCTTCGAGCGAAGGTCCTGCAGCCTCTTCCTTTTTCCGCGCAGCCGCCTCTTCTTCCAGCCTCCGCTTTTCCTTAAGCTCCTCTTGTATCGTCTGCTTGACACCGTCGACCGCACCCTGGTCAACTTCCGCCATCTCAATGATTAATTTGTCCGAGACGCTATTCGCAAGGAGGTGCCTCACCTTTTCTTCTTTAGGCTTGCCCTTTACTGCCTCAAGCAGCGTTTCTACTCTTGCCCTCTCTGCGTGTTCCTTTTCCAACTCGGCGTTTACCTGTCCCAACTTCTCCCCGGTTATGCCCAACGCCTTCGTGATCACATCTGAAGCGACTTCTCCCTCAATGAGTAATCGGATACCTTCATCGCCGGACAGGCCTTTCGCCCTGGTAATGAGCAAATCGAGTTTTGTCTTCTCCACAATCCGCAACACATCCGCTTTGCGCTCGGATCCCTGGAGTTTTGGCCACGCCGCTCCGAGGTCACGGACAAGCTTACCGGTTGCCAAAATAGGGTTAGCCACATCCTCCAGCGTAAGTGCTGCGACGGCATCGTTGAAATCCTTCATAAGGGGCCTTCCGACTTTGCGCCTTTGGTCTATCGCCTGTCTCAGCTGAAGCATATTACCCCCATGATGCGAAACATTGTAGCCGGTCTTGTCAAGTTCACCCGCAATCCGTTGAATCGTCCGTTCCCGGTTTTCCTCTGAGAGGTCCTGCTCACTAAGCTCAAGGAAACTCTCCTCCATCAACATCCAAAGAGGCTTTTTTTCCGTCGCGTCGGTTGTCGTCATTTTCCAATCTCCTTCTTAATGATTCTTACCGAAAAAAATCGGCGATCGAATCCCTTCGAAAAAAGCAACTTAGAGAGATTCCCCTTGTGAGTCAAGGAAAAAGGAGAACATCACATAACGCTGCAAATTAGAATCTCAATATGGAACTTAAATCGACGGAGTGGTAAGACAGTCGCACATCTAACAGTGGATCAGCCAAGAACTGCACAAAAAATTGTGATGCAGTGCACATTTTCTAGTGCATTCACTGTTCTCTTTTGTGTGGCGATTCACGCCTACTTGTTGAAGCCCTTCTCGAGAGTTTTCTTCAAGTATCCGATGTTCCTAGCAATATAAATCGAACGGCTGAAGACGAAAACGCCGGACTTGTCGGCCCCACCTTACGGCACGCATTTTGTAGTGCTCTTGCATGAAAAAAATCCTCGAGAAAACCCTCCGGCATGACCAAGCTCTATATCGTGAATGGCCCAGAAGCAGGGCGACCTTTTGAGCTTAAGGAAGGCCCGACTTACATAGGCCGCTCTGCAGATAATGACATCCAAATCGAGGATAAAACAGTCTCTCGCAAGCACTTGAGAATCTTCAAGAAAGCGAACAAGTATTACATCACAGATCTGAAAAGTCGAAATGGCACCTTTTTTGATGGTAACTACCTAGCACCCGGTGTCGAACTTGAGATAAAAGAAGGCGTACCCATTGCCATCGGCATGAGCGTAATCTGTGTGGGAGACGCTTGCAAGAAGCATATGATGCCTTTTCTGGAGTCGATAGGTTTTGCGGAGGAAATCGGTGAAGAAAGTGGAATCTTCGAACAACACAGGGATAAGAGCAATCAGAGGAAGCTGCAGCTGCTTTATAGCGTCTCCGATGTCCTAATGGCAAATCTACCCGTCAGGGAAACATTACAAAAAATACTCGATCACCTTTTCGACCTTCTCAGGAGAATTGACAGGGGTGCTTTTGTTCTGCTTGATCCTGAAACTCAGGAGATTCGGGAAATAGTATTCAGGTCGAAAAGACCCACTGACGATCCCAATATGATCTTTTGTCGAGATGTCGTGGATCGTGTCATAGGCGATCGAAAACCAATCGCTATCTCAAATGCTAAGACCGAAGAAAACGACATTGCAGACACTTTGAAGATTTTGAAGATCGAGTCTGTGTTGTGTGTGCCCTTAATGAGTAGCGCAGGAGTGAAGGGGGCGATTTATATTGACTCACTTGAGAGGCCTTACGGCTTTCGCCGAGAGGACATTTCGTTTTTCATGGATCTGAGCCAACGAACAGCCCTTGCTGTAGAAGCAGCGCGTTTGACTTCTGAGCTTTCTGAAATAGCCGATGAATTACCTTCCGACAACAAGGAATGAGCGTCGCGCTATCTTTCTAGGAGGCAGGTTGAATGCCCAAAAGAGGGCAGAGGGATGTTTCTTGAAGAAAGGAAGGCTGCATGAAAAGAATGGATCAATATCGCAGTGTAGAGTTCTTGGTCGACGGCGCTGGTGTTCCGTACCACTTTAGAATCTGGCATACGGACCCAGGTTCAAATTTCATAGTAATCAGGGAGGATTCCCGTATCCTGCCTCATCTGCAGGCTGGGGCTCGATTGAAGATGAAGTACTATTCCCCAGGTAGGGACTATCGGGAGGATATCAGAGACACAGCAATTAAAAATATTTATAAAGACGAGGAGGGCCGCTTCAACGGGCATTTTTTGGTTGCCTTGGAACTGGTGTGAAAACGGATACTGTTGACAACGGATGACTTCTTCCTCACGCCTCCGAATCACGGCCTGGCGCTGATTCTTTCATCCGCAGACTTTAAAGTCGTGGAAAAGCCATCTCTAACTAACCGCTCCTAATCCAAACTTATTCAACCATTAGAAATCAACAGCACCGACCAAAGATGCTGAAAATATTCTAATGTTAGTTATAATGGGGGAGCTCCATTGGGAACGGGCTATATGGCAAGAACAGAAAAAGAGTAAGTGGATATTCGAGGAGAGGCTTTCGGACGAGGATGGAGGATAGATCATAACATAAAAGCCCAGAGGGGAATGTCCTTGTCCCATTGTGTCAAGGGAGGGAATAGATCATGCTCAAAACAGAAAACGTCATCTTGTTAATTGTTGATTTTCAAGGCAGCTTAGCACACTCAATGCATGGGAAAGAGCTTCTGTTCAGGAACGTACAAAATCTTATCAAAGGAATTCAGGTTTTAGGAGTCCCTATCCTTTGGACAGAGCAGAACCCACAAGGCCTGGGGCCTACAATCCCTGAAATTGCACATATCTTACCCAATATCCAGCCTATCAGCAAGATGAGCTTTAGTTGTTGCCGCAATGACCGCTTTATGCAGGCATTCAAGGCTCTGAATCGCAAACAGGTCCTGATTTCAGGTATTGAGGCACACATCTGCGTCTATCAAACCGCAGCAGACATGGCAGGCATGGGGTATGAGGTTCAAGTTGTGGCTGACGCTGTATCTTCAAGAAACATACAGGACAAAAAGATCGGTTTGCTGAAAATGAGAGACGCCGGTATCAGCCTTACAAGTGTCGAAACCGCCCTGTTTGAATTACTTGAGGTGGCGGAGGGAAAACAGTTCAAGGATATTCTCAAAATCGTGAAATGAGCTGTATCATTTCTGAGTCTTCTCAGTAATCGGACTGACGAAAAATGCAAATTATGACACATATTGACCGCAAAGGACCCGCTTTTTACGAATTACCGGCCCGACCCATCATTCAAACAATCGAAAAATCAAAAAGTTAGCCGTCTGTTTATATAGGGTGAAAATTTGGCATAGCTCTTGCTGCACTTCGGGCACCAAGACCATCGGTCGAGCAAGTTCCCCACATAAATCGGATGCTGAGCAATCGACGAAGACAGTCGAGCTGATAGAAACGTTATCATCAGCAAGTTAGAAATCCGATTGCCAAAATGGGAAACCCAGAAAAAGTTGGATTCTCTGCAAAGAACCTGAGAAGGACTTCCGAGATGCCCGTGGAAAACTCGATTGATCACCGCCGGTAGCCCCTAGCGAAGCGATTTATCTGCGTAGTGGTAACCGGTCTTTTTCCCGCCCGATGGCTAGATTTCATTTGGAGATCAAAACTCTTGCCATCATAGGACCGGCTGCAAAGCTTTATGGGGACAGCTTTCGGTCAGGATTTAGAACCATTTGCGCCTCCAGGACCTCGACAGAATTGCCTGAAAGCATTTGATTGAGCTTATCACAGGAGGGTCACCTCGAAGAGGTAACCTTTCACACGAATTGGGAAGTAAGGGACGCGAGCTCAATGACAAAAGCCAACTTTAAGAATCGATCAATGCAGAACCGATTTTTCGTTCTCGAAAAGAAAACTTCACTGATCGGAAGAAGCTCAACGAACGACATTCAAATAAAAGATTCTTTTGTGTCCCGAAAGCATGCCAGGATACTCAGAATAAACCATAGATTCTTCATTGAAGATCTGGGGAGTAAGAATGGCACTTGGATCAATGGGGCCAGTACGCACTGCTGGGCGCGCGTCACGATCTCGCACCCCGATAAATACTTGCTTGGTGTTACCAGCCAAGCAGCTCACAGAAGTAAAGGTCGCGCGCTCAAAGACCGACGGATCCGGAAAAAGGAAAAGGTCGAGTTAATATATAATATGTGCATAGATTTGATGCAGTCATTAGAAGTAAAGGAGATTTGTGAAAATGTCGTGGATTCCCTCTTTTACTATATGAAACGTATCGATAGTGTGCATATCCTCCTTGTTGAGGAGGGCAATGAGGAACCCACAGAAACCGCAGTCCGTTGGAGAAAAGCTGGAGGAGGCCCCAAACCAGGATACAGTAGAACCATCGTGAATCGTGTATTGATTGAACGCAAAGCCATCATGATGCCTGACACCAGGCTAAAAGACAGGGAAGGTCTTTCAGACAGCATTGAGAGCATGGGAGTCAAGTCCCTACTGTGCGTGCCCTTGATCAGCAAACTCGGAACAAGGGGCGTGATATATGTTCAATCTCTTCGAGTAGCACATGGATTCAGAAAAGAGGATCTATTCTTCCTTACCGGCTTGAGCACTCCTGCGGCTTTAGCAATCGAAAATGCATTGCTTCACTCCCAACGCAACCAAGCGGAGGAAGCGTTGGAAACTGCCCGAGACAATCTCGAAGCAGAAATTAAGAAGCGCACTGCCGAGCTACTAAAGGCGAACAATAAACTGGAGGAACTATCCGTCACTGACGGGCTCACTGGATTATATAATTACAGGCATCTCATGCAGTCTCTTGACTCAGAGTATAAGCGAGCTTTGCGATACAAACACAACCTGTCCCTGTTGATGATCGATATCGATTACTTCAAAGTGCTTAATGACACTTATGGACATCAGTGTGGAGATTACGTCATAAGGGAAATAGCAAGAATTCTCAAGCGGAATGTCCGAGGCTCTGATCTGGTGGCTCGTTACGGTGGAGACGAAATAGCTGTCCTCTTGGTTGAAACGGACAAAAGTAGCTCTCTGGAGGTGGCGGAAAAACTGAGAAACAAGATAGCAGGAACCGCTTTTAGATGGCGAGGGAAACCGGTGGATGTTGGGATTAGCATTGGCCTGGCTACAGGGCCATCAACGAACATTAAGAACAAAGAGAATTTATTGAACGCAGCGGATCGGGCATTGTATCGAGCCAAAAAGTCGGGGAAGAATGCCGTGATTGCCTTCAAGCCCAAGGAAAAGAAGAAATAACTTCTAATCGCTCATTTGATGCGCGGCTCAGACTTTCATTTGCGGTAAGTAGTCTTGGTTTTTCCTTACATAGTGATATTTTCCCTCTTGCGCTTGCATCGAATCTCCCTGAAAATAAACCTCCAACCAAATCGAAAGCATTTCATAAAGGGGTTTCAGGGAGGCATGAGGATGAAAGATCAAGAAGATGAGATCGAGATCGGATTTAAGGCGGAAACGGGTGAGCTTTTCATGCTGGGCAACAAAGAACGTATGCTCCTTAGAGCTATTCTGGGTGTTAGCCTCAATTCTGAGAATATCCGAAAATACATCTCAAGTGCGCTCGGGAAGGAGTACCTCGACATTGGGGGGAGCTTGCTGAGAGAAAGGGGGGGAAAGTTTGAGAAATCCTGAGACAACAGACCGTTAAGTGAAGAATATTCCAAGAGCCGTCATCTGAAGAGGATATAGGCGCTGACAAAAAGCTTTGGAGCGGTATTCTAGCCTTGCTCTATACAAAACGGAAGCGGGATCCGTCTACTCCTGGGGTAGGCATTTTTGAGTTAGAAAAGCTAGTCGGAGTACCGGAGCAGCACTTGGAGTTCCATATTTGGTACTTAAGGG
>JARRRH010000112.1:0-7341 GCA_037380925.1 Deltaproteobacteria bacterium
GGATGCCGTCCACCGAACTTTCCATAATGTTTTCCAGAAACTCCTTGGTCTCCCGCAGTTCCCGTTCCAGGCTCTTTCTCAACGTCAGATCGCGAATAATCTCCACAAAGCCGGTGGTTTTGCCGCTAGCGTCCATGATGGCCGTAACAGTGGTGAGGGCAGGAAAGGCCTCGCCGCCTTTTCGAACCCGCGTCATTTCCAGTTCACAAACCCCTTCCGTCCGGGTCCGTTTGGACATCCACTCCTGCATGCCCCTATCCCTGTCTTCCTTAAGGATGGTGACCCCTATATTTTCCTTGTTTAGAACCTCTTCCTTGCTCCACCCGAAGAGCTTTTCGGCGCCCTTGTTGAACTCTATGATCTTGCCGTAGAAATCCAGTGCCACGATCCCGTACTCGGTAGCGCTGTCCAGTATGCTGTTCAAAAATCGTGAAATGTCCCGATATTTCTCTCGTGATTCCTTGAGTTCCTGGGTCCGTCCGGCCACCATTTTTTCCAGATTGGAGGTGTAGTTCTGGATCTGGCTGATCATCCGGTTGAAAGTGGTCCCCAGGACCCCGATCTCATCCGCCCCGTGGACCTTGACCCTCTGAGAAAGATCGCCACTCACCATTTTGCTCGCCACTCCTGTGAGTTCCTGAATGGGCCGAGTCAACACCTTGGAAAGCGTTATGGTCAGGAAGAAGCCGAGGCCTAGGGCCACGAAGACGATGGCGAAGATAAATCGCTCGGTAGAATACAGGGACCGGTAAATCTCTTCCTCGTAAGTTCCCGCTGCAATGATCCAGTCCCAGGGCTTGAAGTAGATGTATTTGTTGATCTTCTGCCTCGGCCTCGATCATGGCCCGGATGTACGCGAACCCGGAAGAATCCTGGGAATTGATGATGCTCGCCCCCTCCCGTGCCGGATGGATCTTGAGCACCCCCTTGCTGTCCATGATGTACACGTAGCCGGTCTCTCCGACCTTGATGTTCTTAATCTGATCCTTCAGGGTGTAGGCACTCCGTTCTTTGACGCCCACATAGAGGGCCCCGATCACCGCGCCTCCCTTTTGCCTGATCGGTTCGTACGCAGTGATGTACCAGTCATCCACCACATAGGCCCGGCCTTCATACTTTCGCCCAGCCACTATGGCCTGCACAACAGGGCTCTCCGGCGGAATATACGTCCCAATCCCTCGTCGGCCATCCTTGCCCACAACATTCGTTGAAATGCGAAGCAAGCGTTCCCCTTCTATGAGTTGGAAAATGGTGCAGGTTCCCCCCACCAGGTTCTGCACTTCATCCACAATGGATGTATTCTTTGAGAGAGCAGTGTCACCCACTTTCCAAAGAGGCACCGTGACCTCGGTGGTCTTTTTTGTTATCTGGTTGACAGCATCAAAACGGATTTGGGTCTCGGGGTGGACCGTGACACCCGGGCCGCTGCGATAGAGAACCTCACGGGCGACGTTCAGATCCGAGATCATCTTGTTCTGCACCATGTCCTGCTGGACCTTGCACATGGAATAAATGTTCCGAACAAGGTGCTCCAGATCCTCTTCCGCCGCGTTGCGAAGCGCACTACCGAAGCGATCCACAGAAAGGTAGGCCACGCAAAGCAGGGGGATCAACACCAAAAAGAGGGTCACACTGATAAGCTTTGCCCGGATTTTCAGATTTCCGAAAGAAGGTATGATCATGGTTGGCAAAGAACTCCTCTACCCCACGGCGACACAAGCCGGATCATTCCACTTGAACGCTGTGGGCGGCTAGGTATTAAAACACACATATTTTCAGGCTGTAAAGCCCAATTTCGCGACCTTCGGGGTTCTTGAGAGGCGGCTTACCCACACCTCTTGCTGGACACGAGAGGAGAAAGGCCGGTCCGAGATTTGCTGGGAACAAGAAAACTTTTCTTGCGTTCGAAGGCTCCCGGGCTGGTCTTTTCCGATGACTTATCCACGGGGGAGTTCTTCCCCCTCCGCATTCCCCACGGCAAGCTCGGGGCTGCGGTTTCCCCCATGGATAAGTCATGAAAAGACGGCGCCCTCCCACCAGTCACTTCAGAAAAGCCTCCCTGTCCCCTAGCCTCACCGTTCACATCTACCCCCGTTGTCCAACAAGCAAATTATGGGTGAGGCACAGTTGGATGATCTCCTAGCCTTGAGCCTTACGCCTTTTGCCTTATACCTTTTAGGGTGCGCCTTTCTCAATACACCGGATCGGGAAACGTCACCATGCCCCGAGGTTTATCCACCATTTTATACATGACGGGTGAGACCCAGCCGCCGTCGAGCACATCATCCTCTATGTCCATAAGGATCCCGTCGTGGATGGCCCAGCTCCGACCCCGCACGGTACCGGCAAATTCGGGCTTTCGGAAAGCCGTACTCCGGTCCAACTTCCTGAAAAGCGTCCCCCCTGGTTGGAACAGCTCGTGAATTCGTTTCATCCGGTGATACCCTTTCAAATAACTGAAACCGCATCTCTCGTAGGTGACGGCGTTGTGATAAAAAAGGGCTTCCAGTCGAATGCTTTTGATGTCTAAGATCCGGCAGAAGAATTCGAGCACCTGAACCATCTCGCGGGTCAAACCCAGTCCTTTTCTCACTTGCCCGGGAAAGAGGCCCGCCTCCATGGCCTTCTCTTCTTCAGGAAGATTTCTCGATGCCCAACCGAACAAGGTGTCTCTGCCCTCGGCGTCAACCTGGGTGTCGAACCTAGGAGAATCGGGATCATTGACAACAGCGAAATCCCAGTCGATCTGGGTCCAATCAGCAGTATCGGTCAGCTGAAGCGAGTAAAGAGGATCTTGCATGCCGGAGAGCTTGATTTCTACGAGACACGTTGCGTCCCCCTGGGGGCAGAAAAAGCGCGCCACCCTTTGCCTCTGGCCGTCCAGAAGCGTGACCGGATCGATCCCAAAGCGACGGTAAAGGGATGGTGGAATAAGAATCCGGTAAAGGCCTTCCTTTTCAGGTCGATAGAGCCGGTTGATTCTGTAAATCCAGGACATGGGTGCTCCCGACCGCCTTCCCTCACCCCCGCATCAAGTACGGGCCAAGCTCTGCCCTCGTTCCCGCCGTTGGGGGAGAGGGGGCTGCTCGGTGTAGAGACAAGTAGGGACGATCTATAAAAAAGACAGCTCGAGACGGCGCGTCCGATAGCCTTTTCAATAAGTAGACCATTTTCCACGGCATGTCAAAATCGATTCGGATTTGTTTCGGACTTCATGCCTCGATGTTCGGATTTTTTCCAGCTGTTCCTGCAGCCGATTTGTTGCTGGAGCAAACCTTAGTGAAGCCTCCCCGCGGCAAGCCGCGGCGCATCCTGGCGAAGGAGAGTAAAAGTGGGAAGGGGGGATTTTCGTTGACCCTGATTTGCTCCGTCTGATAGGTTGTTTTGATATGCAAGAAGGGCAAAATGTCGCCACTGTCCTTCTTGGTGAAGGAGGCTTTTTTGAATAGGGAGCCGAGCAAGAGGCCACAATCCGTTTTTGTTTATTCGGACGATATGGGTCGATTCGACTTTGGAACCGACCACCCCTACAAGCCGGAAAGGGCAACCAAGACTTATGACCTCTGCATCCGTTACGGCGTTTTGAATCATCCCTGGATGACCGTGCTGGCACCCGAGGCCATAGATTCCAACCTTCTCACCCTCTTTCACGAACCGGAATATCTTCGCCTTCTCGAGCAAGCGAGCCGGGGAGAAGTGCGCTTGGAAATGCTCGAATGCGGATTGGGAACCGCGGACACCCCCATTCTCCCGGGCATCTATGAGTGGTCTCTAAAAGCAGCAGGCGGCACGCATTCCTGTTTGCGTGCCATACTCGAGGACAAGGCGATGGTGGCTTTTAACCCCCTTGGCGGCTTTCACCATGCTTACCCGGACCACTCAGAGGGCTTCTGCTATATCAATGATATCGTCATTGCCGTCAGGGATGCGCTTCGCCAATACCCTGAAGTCAAAATCGCCTATGTTGACCTTGATGCCCACCACGGAAACGCCGTTCAGCATGCCTTTTACGAAGACCCAAGGGTGCTCTTCATCTCACTTCACGAAACAGGTGAAACGCTCTACCCTTGGTCCGGCACTGAAAGGGAGATAGGAATCGGGAAGGGAAGAGGCTATACGGTCAATGTTCCCCTGGAACCCGGGACAGATGATGAGGTTTACGGCTTTGTTCTGGACACCGTGGTCTTTCCGCTACTGGATGCTTTTTCCCCGGATTTCATAGTGGGTGAGCTTGGGGCAGACACCCTGATCTCCGATCCTCTCACTCACCTGAAGCTCACCAACAACGGCTACCAAAAAGCTGTGAGAGGAATTCGCGACATCTGCCCCAAAGTGCTCGCCTTGGGAGGTGGGGGCTACGACCTCTACCGAACAAGCCGGTGCTGGACATTAGCCTGGTCCATCCTCAATCGCGTCGAGCCGGTGGATGAGTTTGCCGGCCTTGTGGGAGGCATGATGTTCGGTCCAGAGATGGAAGTGGGCAGTCTCTATGACCATCCTTTCCAAAGCACGGGGGAAGTGAAGGAGAAGGCCTGGGTGACTGCCGGGAAGGCGGTTCAGACCATCAAGGAGACCGTCTTCCCGATCCATGGAATAAAACGTTAAACTCGTTCAAATCGTAAAAGCGTTGAAAGCGATGAAGATTATCTCTCGCAGAGGCTGAAAAAACCCAAACATAATATATCTCGCTCGCTCCCGCTGGTCGCTAGAGCCTCAGAGCCATCAGAGATCATAAGACAGGAAGAGTGGAATAATGTCTTTTGTTTCTTCCCCGGCATTCCAGTACTCCACTACTCCAATCTCACTTTGATGCGCCGTACGACAAAGCCACCTCTTTTTCCATCGCCGGTTCATCCGCTTTCCGGCCTTTGAGGGTCAGTGACAAGAAAGCCCCTATGATGAGGAGCCCTGCTGCGGTCAAAAATGAAGAGGTGTAATTCTCGGTGCCGGCAATGAGCATCTGGGAAAGCCTTCCCATAACGAATCCGCCGACTCCCCATGCGGTGAAAACAATCCCGTAGTTGATGCCGAAATTCTTCAGCCCCCAGTTGTCCTTGGTCAAGGACGGAAACAGGGAGAGGTTGGTTCCGTAGTTGAAACCTATAAAGGTAGCCAAGAAAACAAGAAGAACGGCACTCGCCTTTTCAGCGCCCACAATGGGGACCGCCACCAGCATGAGGATGGTCTGGAAACTCAGCATGATCAGGAGCGTGGCCCTGCGCCCGATTCTGTCTGAAAGGATCCCCGCGGTAATTCGGCCGCCCGCGTTTCCAATAGCCATAATGGCCACCACCAGGAAAGCCATCTCGCCCATGCTCTTTTTCGCCATACCCGCCACACTGCCTATAACCATGAGGCCGGCCCCGGCGCCGATGAAATAGATGAACCATATGGTGTAAAAGGCCCTCGTCTTCAACATCTCCGAGGGTCTGGCCTCCATCCTTACCGAGGGAGCCGGGACCCCTTTGCCTTCCTGGGCCCCGGCAACTTCAGGAACATAGCCTGCCGGCGGGTTGATGAGAAGCATGGACAGTCCGCACACCACGATCAAGAAGGCAATGCCGAAGAACATCATCGCCTTTTGCAACCCCCATATTCCGAGGAGGTATTGCGCCAATGGTGCGATATAGACAGAGGCAAGGCCAAAACCGGCGACCACCAGCCCGGCAATCATTCCGGTTTTTGCAGGAGGGAACCATTTGAGCGCAGGTGGTGTGGCTGCGGAGTATCCAAAACCGATTCCCGTACCCGCCAGCAGGCCGAAACCCAACACCCAAGCAACATAGCTTGTGGTCTGGGATATCCAGATAAAACCCAGTCCGACCAGGATGCCGCCGATGAAAGCGGTCACTCTGGGACCGAACCGGTCCTGACACTTACCCGCCAGGATCATCACAAAGGCAAACACAATACAACACACCGCGTACGGGTCGTTCAAAGACGCGAGGTCCCAATTGAACGCGCCCTCGCCCCCTTTTTCAACAGACTGCTTGATGGCGCCCTTGAAAATGCTCCACGTGTACAGGATGCCCAAGGCAAGGTTGATCCCCGTGCCGCTGAAAGTGACCCTCCATCCCTTATTTTTCACTGTGTCGCACATAAAGGTATCCTCCTGCTTATTGCTCACCCCCCCTAACCCCTTCGACACCCTCAGGACAAGCTCCCCCATCAAGGGTTCGGTACCGGCGGGAGTTTTCCCCCGGAGCCTCGTGAAGGCGCCCCGGGGGAAAACCCGTAGAAGGAGGTGAATAATTGGCCAACAGGGACTGGCATCGCTTTCCTGTGGCTCAATTGAAAGGGGCTCGTTCCATTCCCTCTAACAGGGACATTCCCGGCTACTGTCTCCCGGCAACCAATCGATCCACAACCTCCGGCTCGGCCAGGGTGGATGTGTCTCCCAGCTGATCTATCGCGCCTTCCGCAATCTTTCTGAGGATTCGCCGCATGATCTTCCCGCTCCGGGTCTTGGGAAGGGCATCCGCAAAGTGCAGCTTGTCCGGGGAGGCTATGGGGCCGATTTCCTTTCTCACATGGTTTACGAGTTCCTTCTTCAGCTCATCTGAAGCCTTGAATCCTTCCTTCAGCGTGACGAAAGCGTAGATGCCCTGGCCCTTGATATCGTGCGGGAAGCCGACCACGGCCGCTTCGGCCACTGCAGGATGGGCCACAAGAGCGCTTTCCACCTCCGCCGTGCCCATCCGATGCCCCGAGACATTGATCACGTCATCCACCCGGCCCATGAGCCAGAAGAAACCATCCTCGTCCTTTCTGGCCCCGTCACCTGAGAAGTAATAGCCCGGGTGCTGTACAAAGTACTGTTCCTTGAATCGGTCCGGGTCGCCCCAGACGGTTCGCATGAACCCCGGCCAGGGTTTTCTGATGCACAGATGCCCGCCTTCGTTCACATCCGCTTCTGTTTCGTCCTGCCGAAGCACAAGAGGGTCCACTCCGAAAAAGGGCATGGACGCTGATCCCGGTTTCATCGGGAAAGCGCCCGGTATAGGCGTGATCAAGAAACCCCCTGTTTCGGTCTGCCACCAGGTGTCCACAATCGGGCAGCGCTCCTTCCCAATCACCGTGTAGTACCACATCCAGGCTTCGGGGTTGATCGGTTCACCCACGCTACCGAGCAGTCGTAGGCTACTGAGATCCCGCCTGTTCGGCCACTCTTCACCGTTTTTCATGATTGCCCGGATCGCGGTCGGTGCCGTATAGAACACATTGACGCCGGACCTCTCCACAACTTCCCAGAAACGGTCCGGTTCCGGGTAATTGGGCACGCTCTCGAAAACAATGGAGGTGGCCCCCAGGCCCAGAGGGCCGTAGACGATGTAACTGTGG
>JARRRH010000113.1:0-6578 GCA_037380925.1 Deltaproteobacteria bacterium
GGAGGGGGCAAAACTCCCCCATAGATAAGTTGCTGAAAAGACCAGGCCGGGAGCCTCGGAACACAAGAAAAGCCCCATGACCCTCGGAAATGCAAACAATATTTTGCTCTCCTTAATAAGTCTGCGGCTTAAGTCTCAAGGCCAAGGTAAACAACAAAACCTTGCTTCAAGTGTCTTCCCTTACGCCCTGGGCCTTGCACCTTATGCCTTTCGCATACGTCGCAAACCGAAACCCGCGGAGAACGACGCTCAGCCAAAAAAGGACCAGTTGTGAATTGGAACTGGCTAGGTTATAGAGATGGCTCCTACCGGACAGCCATTTACGGCTTCCTGGGCGCACCCCTCTTCACCCTCCGGCACTGTATCCACCTGCACCCTGGATATGCCGTCCACCACCTTAAAAAGTTTGGGACATGTCCCCTCGCAATTTCCTGATCCTATGCACACATTATCATCCACTTTGACTTTCATGATAGGCCTCCTTGTGTTAAGGGGCTCAAGGCAGGAGCTTATTGGTCGCCGAGTACGTAAAAAACGCTGTCGATCTTCTCCAGTGTGCGGCGCAATGTCCCGGCATCGCCTGCCGTAAATTGCCCTTTGTTTTTCAAAGACATCAGACGACTGAGATTTTTGCGCACACCATCAAAGGCGCCTTTCACATTCAGGTCGTCATTCATCTTTTCTTTAAAGGTTTCTTCCACACCCCTTATGAGGGCTTGAGCCTCACTCGTGGTCCGGTCTCCGCTCGAGTCCGGCGATGTGAGTTGCCGGATCATTTCCTTAAAGGATAGGAGCTTGCCTGCAATTTTTTCCAGGTTTTCATCAGTGAGGTCCAGTTGTTCCCTGTAGTGTCCGTAGATCAAGAAAAAGCGTATGTACGAGGGGGCATAACCCTTTTCAAGCAGGTTTTCCAGGTAAACAATGTTCCCTTGGCTCTTTGACATTTTGCTCCCATTCACCAGGACATGTTGCCCGTGGAGCCAATAGGTTGAAAAGGATTCCTGTGAAACCGCTTCGATGACGGCAAGGGTGTAATCATGGTGCCTGAAAAGATTATCGATCCCGCCACACGCAATATCGATTGTGAAGCCAAGGTCTTTCGTGATCATGGCCGCGTCTTGGATGTTCCAGGCAGGCCTCCCCCTGCCGATTTCCGTGTCCCAGTGTACGCCGCTCCCTTCGCCGCCGTGCCACAGGATGAAATCCCCGAGATTCCAACGCTGGCCGGGATAGGTGTCCTTGTGGAAGCGTCTTTTCTTTTTTGGCCACCGGCTCATATCCAGGCCGTACAACTTTCCAAAACCCTCAAATTTGAGGGGGTCGTAAAAGACGTCCTTTTCATGCCAATACGCGTATCCTTTATCGAGCAGGATCTTGATAAGTTGCACGGCCTGATCCACGCTCGTGGATGCACGGGGGATGTGTTCGGGCAGTTTGATCCCGAGGAGATCGACTTCTTTGAACAGACGGCCTTCAACCCTTCCGGTCAGCTCCTTCAAGCTGATCCCTTGTTCCCTTGCTTCCGCAATGGCTTTGTCTTCCACGTCGGTAAAGTTGATCATTCTCTCCACCCGATAACCCAGGTACTCCAGGTACCTCTGAAGCACATCTTCGTAAAGGAAAGTCCTGTAGTTGCCCAAGTGGGCCCTGCTGTATGTGGAGGGTCCGCATGTGAAGAGCTTCACCTTTTCCTTTTCTCTGCTTCTGAAAAGCTCCCTTTTTCTGGACAGGGTATTGGTGAGGTAGAGTCCGGCGCCCACGAATCTGTTCTCCTTTTCCAGCCATTCACCGAGCCGTGGCGACACACCTTATTTTTATAATGTAAAGGGAAAGCGTGAGGGAATGGAGTGAATCCTGTATTTTCATTTTAGGTACTGGGTATTGGTAAAAACCAGAACTACGGAGGTCAGAGCCACAGAAGTCAGGAAAAGCCAGAGCCTCAGAAGTCAGAACCTCAGCGGTCAGCAAAAAACTAGAGCCGGAGAAGTCAAATAGAACCTTGAAATCGTCGAAGTCGTTAAATCCGTAACAAGAAAAAAGATTATCACCTTCGACCTTGCTCAGGGCAGGCGAAAGGATTCCGGTTAATTAGGCTCCCCATTTAACAGGGCCAGCAAAAACACGAAAAAGAAGTTGAATTTTTAACGGCTTTTGCGACTTCAACGATTTGAACGGCTTTAACGGTTGCAACTATCTGATGTGACCACTGTCATCTGGTTTTCGCTAGCTTCTGACGCTCTGACCTCTGTGGCTCCGGTTTTACCGGTACCTAATACCGAGTACCCAATGGTACAGCTTGTTTTGAACAAAAATACAGACTCGGGACTATTGCCTTCCGAGGATTTCGCACACATTATTTTTGGACAAAGACCAAGGTCGGCGGGAGAATTATGAAACTGAAAGGTAAAACAGCTATTGTTACTGGCGCAGGTCGAGGTCTGGGCCGGGCTATAGCCCTGGCCATGTCGCGAGAAGGGGCTCGGGTAACGATCATAAGCCGGACCCTGAAGGAACTCGAACTCACCGCCAATAAGATTATTGAACAGGGTGGGGAATGCCTGGTGTTTCAGGGAGACGTGTCGGATCCGAATAGTGTGGCGAGCATGGCAAGGCAAACCACGGAACGCTTTTCGACAATCGATGTTCTGGTAAACAATGCGGCGGTTATCGGGCCGATTCGCCTTTTGGAGGACGCGGATTTTGAATCTTGGGGAGAAGCGATCGATATAAACCTCAACGGCGCATTTTTTTGCGCCCGGGCCGTTCTCCCCGCCATGACCCAACAGGGCAGCGGCAAAATTATGAGCATCTCTTCGGGCTTGGGCCAGATGCCTTTTCCGAGATTTTGCGCCTACAGCGTGTCCAAGGCCGGGATCATACAACTGACCCTTTCCCTGTCCGAGGAACTAAAGGGGATGAACATCCAGGTCAACGCCATTGACCCTGGGGTCATGAACACGAGGATGCAGGAGCAAATCAGGGCATTAGGGCCGTCCGTACTGGGGAAATCCGTACACGACCATTTTGTGGAATACAAGGAGAAGGGACATCTGAGGGATCCCGGGGAAGTGGCGGCTCTGGCTGTATTTCTGGCTTCGGATGAGGCAGACCACCTCAGCGGCTACAACGGAACGCTCAGCGATTACGCCCATCTTGGATGGAAAGGCTAAATTAAGAAAATGATTAACGGATGAACCAGAGTCAACAGGTGAGGTGAAAGGCGCCTGCCACATCTTTTCCCTCAGACACGAGCTCATTGAATACACGTACGGCCTCGGTCGTGGTCTGGGCAATCAACTGGATACGGCGTTCTTGAAGGGCTGAGCGAAGGGACTCTTCCACCCGCATATTACCCGAGTACCCGGTTCCAACCACCAGGATTTCGGGATCGGCCGAGAGGATATCCTTTATATCATCCGTGTCCAGGCGATGATCCTCGTTGCGCCACCAGTTGCCTATCACATGACCTTCAACGATTTTCAGATCGTGGCGATGCTCTTCGCCGTCAATTTTCATTTTACCGAAGTCGTAATATTTTATCATTGGATCCTCGAAGAATAACCCCGAATCATTCCTGTCCAAAATCGGTTTCGCGATGTTGCAGGGGCATGGGGGTCTGACCCCCATGCCCCTGCCTTGGCGATGAATAAATTGGAGACCGGTGAGGCATAGTCGAAGTTTAGCCCTTACGCTGTGCGGCGGAAATAGGATCAATCCTGTATTTTCAGCGCCCCAAAGGCGTACTTGCCGGTCCTTTGCTGCCGGCATGTTCGGCGGCAAGCGGCTGGGCTGTGATGGGAGGGTCGGGCGGGAAGGATCCTTGTATTGAAGGCCCGACATAAATACAGAATTTATCTTTTCACAATACATGATCAACCCCATTTCGTTATGAACTTTTTGCCAATAGGTTACCGCTACAGGAATTTGAAAGTGTTCGATCATGATGCTCAGGGAAGAAGTCTTATCGTGCGTTCGGAGGCTCCTCTCCGGAGGTGGGGCTCGGAGCAATGCTTCGCATTGGATTTCTCCCCCCGCTTTCGCGAGGGTCGAAATGACACAAGAGCTGGAAGAGTGAATTATGACACAGCCTCAAGGAGCAGAGGGTTTCAGGATCCTTTTGCACTGGTTGGCTTCCTAGAAATGTAAAGAGGGAGAGGGGAACGGATGCGGCTTGTTGTGGTGGGAGGCGTTGCCGGCGGTGCAACAGCGGCTACGCGAGCCCGAAGACTTTCAGAGGATGCGGACATTGTCCTGTTTGAGCGCGGGTTCTACGTATCCTATGCCAATTGCGGGCTGCCTTATTACATCGGGGGGGAGATAGAAAAACGGGATGATTTGTTCATTGCCTCGCCGGAACGGCTTAGAAGCAGATATCGCATTGATGTAAGAACGTCCCAGGAAGTTATCGAAATCGACCGGAGCAAAAAAGAGGTCACGGTAGAGGACCATGCCACAGGAGAAAAGTTCAGACAACGCTACGACAAACTCATCTTGTCTCCCGGGGCCCGTCCCACAAAGCCGCCCCTTCCGGGTGTGGATTCGGACAAGGTCTTTACCCTGAGGGACTTGCCCGATTCGGACAGCATCAAGGACTACCTGGACAGAAAGGGTGCCGAGTCCGCGGTGGTTGTGGGAGGCGGCTTTATCGGCCTTGAATCGGTGGAAAACTTCAGCCGCCATGGTGTGAGGGTAACAGTCATAGAAAAAATGGACCAGCTCATGCCGAGCCTGGACTATGATATGGCCGCTTTGGTCCACCGGCACTTGCGCGACCAGGATATCGGCCTCTACCTCAGCGACGGCGTGGAATCTTTTCATGAAAAAGAGAACCGGCTTGTGGTGGGTACTGAAAAGGGTATGCATATAGAAACAGATCTGGCTTTGCTCGCCATCGGCGTGAGGCCCGAGAAAGAGCTTGCAGAGAAAGCAGGTTTGGCCATAGGAAAGCGGGGCGGCATTGTGGTGGATGGCATGCTGCGTACCTCCGATCCGGATATCTATGCCATAGGAGACGCTATAGAGGTAAAGGACCTTGTCTCGGGTGAAAAGCGTCTGCTCGCTCTGGCCGGTCCGGCAAACAGGCAGGGAAGGGCGGCGGCGGATAACATCATGGGGCGGGAGAGCAAGTTCGCGCCCGTTCTGGGCACCAACATAACCCGGATCTTCAACTTGGTGGCAGCCTCCACCGGGGACAAGGAAGAGAAGTTGAAGCATACAGGTGAGCAATACCTGGTGTCGTTCACTCATTCTTATCATCATGCATCCTACTATCCCGGTGCCAAGTCCATGGCGATAAAATTGATCTTCAGCCCCGATAGGGGAAAGATCCTGGGAGCACAGATCGTAGGTGAAGCAGGCGTAGACAAGCGAATCGACGTGCTCTCTACGGCTATCCGAGCAGGTATGACCGTGTACGATCTGGAAGAACTGGAGCTCGCCTACGCGCCTCAGTTCGGGTCCGCAAAAGACCCTGTAAACATAGCCGGTTTTGTGGCGGCCAACATACTCAAAGGGGATGTGCAGGTTGTGCACTGGAATGAGCTCGACGGGTTAAACAGGAATGAAAATGTTCTTCTTGATGTGCGCACATTGGAGGAAGTCAAGGGGACAGGAACTATCATGGACGCCGTGCATATCCATGTCGATCAACTTCGGGACCGGTTGGATGAACTGGATAGAAAAAAGACGTACGTTGCGTACTGCACCGTTAGCCTGCGGGGATACATCGCCTACCGGATTCTCGTTCAGAAAGGTTTTAAGGCCAAGATTTTGAGCGGGGGCATGGAGACGTGGTCCCCAATCCAGGAAGATAGACTTGAAAGAGCTTCTTAAAGGGAGCAGAACTCAAAAGGCCGGATCGTTAGTCCTGAGGGGTCTCATCGGTACAGTCGGGTTCTTGCTTTCACCGCTGTCGTGGTGGAACGACCTGGTCGTCAATTTTCCCCTGGCCTATGGCTTTGCCTGGATTGTAGGGAGAGCACTGAGCACGTTCATGCTCATTCACAAATGGCTCTTTTTGAACCTCTTTATAGCCGGTTATTTCATCACGAACCTGGGAGGCTTCTTGATGATTCATTACAGCATATTCGGATTAAAGAAGAGCAGAAAATTTTCTTTAAAGAAACAGATCGGGGTGTCGGTCATTTACTCTGTGGCGATTGTGGCGTTTTTCGGGCTGGAAATATGTAAGCCCGACGCAGGCTGTCAAGTGTTTCCTTCGTGGGTTAGGCCGTAACGTTGGACTAGAATTTCCCGGATGCCTGAGAGGTGCATTCAGGGGGGGCAGGGAGATAGGAAAATGCAGGAGGTTGCCGGAAAGAGAGGAGCGCCGGCGCCCTTCAGGCTGTCCGGCAGAAGAAACGCGACCAAAGTAGCGGGAGAGGTTCAGCGAAAGCGTGTCCTGGTTGTGGATGATAATGAGAGCGTCCGCGAAATTCTTTCCAGGGTCCTGTCCTGGTACGAGGTTGAAGTCAAGGAAGCATGCAACGGCTTTGATGCGCTCAGTTTATTAACCAAGTACAATTTTCGGCTTGTTTTAACGGACCTGCAAATGCCGGGAATGGACGGTGTGACCCTTG
>JARRRH010000114.1:0-11732 GCA_037380925.1 Deltaproteobacteria bacterium
CTGAAAATCCCCGTGTCCCCAGTTCGATTCTGGGTCCCGGCACCTGAAAAAAAGAAATACTTTCGAAGGGTTAACCGCTGCGCAGGTTGGCCCTTTTTTCTTGGAAATCGACGATTGTGCCCGCGCCGTCCTTCTCTTGCTCCCGCTTACCCGCTAGCCTGCGGCGTCTCTCAGTCATACAAAGCCTTCGATTTGAAACGTTCCGCGTGCATTCAGGGAAGGTTTAACGGAAGGTGGCTATCCACAAGATAGGCTGCCGTTATTCTTGACAAAAAACACCGCACTCAGTATGATCCGCATTCGAAAAAGGGACGCCCCCTTTTTGTCTTGGGCTATCAAAATCCGGCTACTACATGAAGGGTCACAAAAGTTGGCGAAATAAAGTCATCAGGTGGCCCAACACATCATCAAGGAGGAAAGTTATGGAAACCGTTCAGTGGCTAACGGCAAAAGAAGTCCTCAAAGTGAATGCTGCCAAGTGGCCCGACAAGGTCGGGGCCAAGGATCTTTACCGCGAGTTTACCTTCAAAGAGTGGAATGAGCGCGCGTGCAGGCTCGCTAACGCCCTTGCGGACATGGGCATGAAAAAGGGCGACAGATTTGCAGTCCTCGCATACAACTGTGTAGAGTGGATGGATTTCTATGCCGCTGCAGCGAAGGGCGGGTTCATTATCGTACCCATCATGTTCAGACTTTCCGCTCCGGAAATGGAGTACAACATCGACCACAGTGAGTGCAAGGTGTTTATCGTCCAGGGGGGTGTGGACAAGAGGGATGGGAAAGCATTCCCCTGGATAGATATGGTCAACGGGATGAAGAAAAATCTACGGACCGTGACCCATTATGTTTCCTTCGGCTTTGATAACCCCAAGTATGACGGCTTCCAGTCTTACGAAGATGCCATGGCAAAGGCGAGTCCGGAAGAACCGGCCACGCAAGTAGACGGTGAGGACACCTGGATTATCATGTACACAAGCGGCACCACCGGCAAACCGAAAGGCGTGATGAAGAGCCACAGGTCCCTGTTCGCCCAGTACTTTATCATGATCCATGACCACTTCTTCAGCCACGACGACATCAACCTTCTCGTTATGCCCTGCTGTCACATAAACTCACTCAATTACTCCTTTGTTAATACCTGGATCGGCGCAACAGTCATGTGCTACAACATGATAAGCTTTGATCCGGAAGACCTGCTCAAGACGTTTTCGGATCACAAAGTGACCTTCACCTCGCTTGTTCCCACCCATTACATCATGCTCTTGGCGTTACCCGATGAGGTAAAAAAGAAATACGATCTCACCACTGTTAAAAAACTTCTCATCTCTTCCGCTCCAGCGCGGAGAGATACGAAACTGGGCATCCTTGAGATGTTCCCCAATTCAAAACTCGACGAGGCCTACGGTTCCACAGAGGCAGGGATCGTCACCATCCTGAAGCCGGAAGAACAGCTCACAAAACTCGGCTCCTGCGGCCGCGAGGTCATCGGTTCAGACCTTATTCGCCTCTATGACGAAGAGGGAAACCTCCTCACCGAGCCGAACAAGATCGGTGAGGTTTATTCACGGAGCCCGATGCTCCTTTCAGGCTACTGGAAGGAACCCGAGAAGCTGGCAGCAGCGATGAAAGGTGAATATTTCAGTGCGGGCGACATGGGCTACAAGGATGAGGACGGTTACCTGTTTCTCGTTGACAGAAAGGCCAACATGATTATCTCCGGTGGTGAGAACATCTATCCATCCGAAGTGGAGAACTGCGTGGGCGGGCACCCGAAAGTCAAAGACGTGGCAGTAATCGGTATCCCTCACGAAAAGTGGGGTGAAGCGGTAATGGCCGTTGTTGTGCTCCACGAAGGGGAGGCGCCAACCCGTGAAGAGATTATAAGTTTCTGCAAAGGCAAGATTGCCGGTTATAAGGTGCCTAAAAACGTTGTTTTTATCAAGGAGGATGAAATGCCGAAATCAGGCCCAGGCAAGATCCTCCACAGGGTCTTGAGAGAGAAATACGGCATGTGGAAGGATCACCAGTAAACACGGAGGCTTTAGGCCAACGGAATCCCTCCCCCTCGAAGCATTAAACACTTGAAGTCCATCGTCGAACTAGGCTATTTATAAACAAGAAAGACTGACTTAAAGAGGGATCCAGGGTCTGGAGCCCAGGGAAGCTCCTTGTGGCATTTGCAGGCCCAAAGCGTTGGCAGGGAATCCGTTTTTCATAGGCTTATCCGCATGAGGAGGACGAATGAAAAATATATTGCAGGGGAATGAGGCCATAGCCAGAGGTGCATGGGAGGCGGGCGTTACGGTCGGATGCGCGTACCCCGGCACACCGAGCAGTGAGATTATGGCTGAATTATCCAAATATAAGGAAATTTACACGGAATGGTCTCCCAATGAGAAGGTAGCAGTAGAAGTCACACATGGCGCTTCTCTTGCAGGAGCAAGGGCTATTGCCTGTATGAAACATGTGGGGCTTAATGTTGCCGCTGATCCTTTTATGACCATTTCCTACACCGGCGTAAAAGGCGGATTCGTCATTGTTGTGGCCGATGATCCGGGCCAGCACAGTTCACAGAATGAACAGGATAGTAGAAATTGGACCCGTTTCGGAAAAGTGCCGATGCTGGAACCGGCTGACTCTCAGGAATGCAGAGATTTTACCAGCATCGCGTTTGATATCAGCGAAGCATTTGATACGCCGGTGCTGTTGAGGACCGAGACGAGGGTTTCTCACTCTGATTCACTGGTGGAACCGGGTGACAGAAAGGAATCCATGGTACCGAAAGGGCTTGAGAAGAGCGAAGCGTCTAAGTACGTGATGGTACCCATGCATGCGCGGCTCAAAAGGGTGGGCATAGAGGAAAGGACTGCAAAACTCTCAGAATATGCGGACAAGGAATTCCCCTTCAACACCATGGAGATCAATGATCCATCTATTGGGTTTATCTCCTCTGGGGTCTCTTATCTTTACACCAAGGATGCTTTCCCCCAATACTCTTTTCTGAAACTCGGCATGGTTTGGCCTCTTCCCAAAAAGATGATTGCTGATTTTGCAAAGAAGGTCAAAAAGATCGTGGTCGTTGAAGAACTTGACCCATTCCTTGAAACAGAGATCAAGGCCATGGGAATCACCGTGTGGCATGGTAAAGACCTCATTCCTGCAGTCGGCGAATTGACCCCTACTGTTGTTGAGCAATCTCTCACCAAAGCTGTAACCGGGAAAAAGTATGTTGCACCAAAGGCAAGGGTAAAGCCGGACGAGTTACCCAGAAGACCACCGAATCTCTGCGCCGGATGTTCTCACAGGCCGCTTTTCTATGCCCTCAAGAAACTGGGGCTTTATGTTTTCGGCGACATCGGTTGTTACGCCCTGGCGGTCGCACCGCCTCTTTCAGCCATGCACGCCTCAACATGTATGGGTGCAGGACTTGGCGGAGCTTACGGTTCGGGAAAAGTCCTTAAAGAAGAGGCTGTCGGGAAGGTCTGCGCCGTCATCGGCGATTCCACCTTTCTCCATTCCGGCATTACCCCCCTCATGGATGCTGTCTACAACAAGGGTTATTCAACAACCATTATTCTTGACAACAGGATTACAGCCATGACAGGGCAGCAGGAAAGTGCTGGAACGGGATTCACCGCCAAGGGCGAACCTGCATCAATGGTAAATTATGAAGAGCTCGTCAAGGCGGTGGGAGTAAGACATATCAGGAAAGTGAATCCTTATAATGTCCAAGAAACGATGGAAGTGATCAAGGAAGAGGTGGCCCGTGATGACGCATCAGTCATCATCACTGTGGACTCCCCATGCATGCTCCTTCGTCGTGCCACGCCTTTGGAAAAGTTCAAGAATCCGGTGTATGCCGTTTCAACAGACAACTGTAGAGGCTGCAAGATGTGTCTTGAGATCAACTGCCCTGCTATCAGCTGGGTGAAAGGCACCGGTCAAAGTAAAGACGGCCACAAGAGGAAAGGAACGGCTTATATTAATCCCGACCAGTGCGTGGGTTGTGAGGTCTGTGTGCAGATCTGTAAGTACGATGCGATCATGCCGGGAAAGAAGTAGCACGGCTCACAACATGGAGTACGGAATTGATAAACAAGAGATAGACGTTGAGAAGTTGCGGAGGGCTGTCAGCTATAGGCTGTAAGCTAAGAGAAGGAGCTCGGCGATGAAGAACGGAAAAACAACCAATATTTTTCTCTCCGGTGTCGGCGGTCAGGGCACCATACTTGCCAGCAATATCCTTGCAGAGGTTTTCCTCAGGGCCGGCTATGATGTGAAAAAGGCTGAGGTCCACGGCATGGCCCAGAGAGGTGGTGATGTAACCACCCACTTTCGATACGGCAAGAAGGTCTACTCACCCCTCATCAAATACGGTGATGTCGATTTCCTCCTCTCCTTCGAACTCCTCGAAGCACTCCGGTACATCAACTGGGTAAAACCGGAAGGGAAGGTCGTCATTAACAGACAGGAGATCTACCCTCCAGCAGTCGCTTTAGGGCAGATGACATACCCGCAGGAAATAGAGAAGACATTCAAGAAATATTTCAAGGACAACGTCTACATCATTAACGGACAAGAGATCGCCAAAAGGCTGGGGAACGTCCAGGCAGCAAACGTCGTCCTTGTCGGTGCCTTCTCCAACTTCTTCCCCGACATGAAAGAAGAACGGTTCATCGACGCCATCAAGCGCTTGCTGGCGCCCAAGCTCCATGATCTTAACGTCAAAGCTTTCTATGAAGGAAGAAATATTCTGTAAAGGTGCACAAAGATGGTTCACTTTGCTAATAAACTTTTTCAAACCGTTTTTGGATAGGAGATTACGTTTATGAATATCTACGATGAGATAAAACAAATAGTGGGTGCAGATAACGTGTTTACAAATCGTGTCGAGTGTATTCCTTACTCACGAGACCTAAGCGTCCATGAAGGTATACCCGACGCCGTGGTTTTTGCTTACACCACGGAACAGATCTCATCCATCATGAAATTAGCTAATGAAGAAAAGGTACCTGTCACTGTCCAGGGTTCGGGCACGGCCACCACAGGAGCATCCCTTCCGGTAAAAGGGGGCATACTTCTGGACGTTCACAGAATGAACAAGATCCTGCAAATCGACAAGCAGAATTTTTATGCCAGGGTGGAACCCGGGGTCATCTGCATGGACCTGAACAAGGAGTTGGCCAAAGAAAACCTCATGTTTCCGCCCAATCCGGGAAGCGAGCTCATCGCCACGATTGGGGGCATGATGTCTACCAACTCGAGCGGCCATCGGGCCGTCAAGTACGGTACGGCAAGGGATTACGTCAAGGCACTCAAGGTGGTCTTGGCAAACGGTACAGTCATCGAGACCGGTTTTAAGACCCCCAAGGCATCCTTTGGCTATGATCTAAATCATGTCTTTTGCAGTGCCGAGGGAACACTGGGTGTCATTACAGAAATCACGGTCAAAATCCAACCCAAACCCGAGTATGTAGCCCTTGCGCTGGTAATATTTGAGGATCTTTTCGTTGCAGGACACGCGGTGAGCGAAATCTTGGGATCAGGCATTGAGCTGGCGGCCTGTGAGATCATGGACAAATACAGCTTGAAAGTCGTGGAGAAGGCCATTGACCGGGACATCAGCGGGATTGAGGCCATGCTGATCATTGAATTGGACGGCAGAAAGCAGGCAGTGACTGATGACATTAAAAGGATGGAGGCGATCTGCACCAGGCATGGGGCTAAGGAGTTCACTTGGAGCGACGATCCGGCCAAGGCCGGAGAAATCATGGAGGCCCGCGGAAAACTGGTGCCTACGCTCTCCAGGATCAAACCGGGATATCGGCTGGTCTCTATATCCGAAGATCTTGGGATTCCGCCTTCTCGAATACCTGAAGTCATTAAGAGAGCGCAGGAAATTTCCGATAAATACAACTTGCTCATCACAACTTTCGGGCACATCGGTGACGGCAATGTCCACACTACTTTTGTGGCAGACGTGAGAAGCCGCGACGATTGGGACAGAATCAGACCGGCGGCAGATGAACTGGCGGATATCGCGTTTGAGATGGGAGGGGTGATCACGGCAGAGCACGGAACCGGCGTGGCGAGGGCGCCCTTTATCCGCAGGCAATTAGGGCCGGCTCTGGATGTGATGCGGGATATCAAGGCTGCCCTCGATCCCAACAATATTCTGAATCCGGGCAAGTTCGGACTGGAAGAGAGAAAGCATGATATTTATGACTACTTTGCGTTTCAGCCTCTTCTGGATCATCCCGAAGGGGTCAATTCCCTCGGCGAGTATCTGGATAACGAAATCATCGCGTGTATCGCTTGTGGATTCTGCCGTCTAGGGTGTCCGACTTTCAGCGTGACGCATAGGGAATCGCGCAATGCGCGGGGACGGAATGTCCTTGCCTTTAATCTCCTCAACGGCACCATTGAGCCATCAAGCGAACTGGCAGAGGCCTTTTACAGCTGCACTACATGCCAGGCCTGCACCTATTATTGTCCAGCCCAAGTAAAGGTGGATGAAATTGTGGAAGGGGTGCGCTGCAAGCTCTATGACGCAGGATTGGTTCCTGAGCGTTCATGGGATGTGTGCCCAGCTATCTGGACATGAAGATGGTTCCCAGCCTGATCAAGCCCCTTGATGAGGCGGGCGTGGACTATACCACCCTTGCCACAGAAGAAGGATGCTGCGGCTTTCCCCTCTTCCTCATGGGGTCTGACAATTTTGAATCCCATGCAGAAAAAGTGATCAAGAGGATTAAGGCCACGGGAGCCAAAGAGCTGGTCACTCCTTGTGCGGGTTGTTACAAGACCTTCAAGAAAATCTACCCCAAGGTGGGCGATCTTGGATTGGAGGTTTATCACTCCGTGCATTACTTAGAAAAGCTGATCAAAGAGGGAAAGATCAAGTTCAAAGGGGAATTAGGTAAAAAGGTGACTTATCACGACCCCTGTGATTTGGGGAGGGCTTTCCAGATCTTCGAAGAGCCCCGGAACATACTCAAAGCGATCCCTGGACTGGAGTACGTGGAGATGGCCAGAAACAGGCTTCAGGCCCGATGCTGCGGCGGCGGAGGCGGCGTGCAGGCCAACAATCCGGATATGGCGGTGGAGATGGCCGCTGAAAGAGTGCGCGACGCTCTTGCGGTTGGAGCGGAAATCATTGTCAGCGGATGTGCGGCATGTAAGGACAACCTGAGAAAGGGCGCCAAGAGCATACCCAAGGATGAGAGAGGTAAAATAAAAATCATGGACATCACGGAAATCGTGGCGCAATGCATGGAGTCGTAGCCGTATGTGTCGGTTCCCACATTTTTCAGCTTTCCTAACCTTCCTCTGCTTCTTAATGCTTTCCCCGCCGTCCACTTTTGCCGGCGATCCCAGGTTCAACCGAAACTCGCTCAAGGATATCCAGAGTTTTTACGTTTCAGTGGAACCTTTGGCCCCGGAAATTGAGGAGGACGGTCTCACCCTGAAAAGTATCCAAAACGATGTGGAGATGCAGCTCCGGAGGGCCGGAATCCAGACCGTACCGGAAAAGGAAGCCTTTGATGTACCCGGCAACCCTTATCTCTATGTGAGCCCCCATGTGATGAAGCTCACAGCCACAAAGGAATATATCTATTCCATCGATGTCAGCTTCCATCAAAACGTCTATTCCGTAAGGGAGCCCACAATCATTGTGGGGGTTGCCACGTGGTCAGGCGCCAACGTTATCGGAATAACCGGGAGCCTAACAAAGATCCAAACGTCCATCAAAAACCAAGTTGGCGCTTTCATCGACGCGTATCGATTCGTCAACCCGAGAGACTGATGGGCGGGGAAATTCTTGAAAAAGCTTTCTTATCCTCAGGATTTAGTGCCATCTAAGCACTAGCTTAGAAAGCGAATGACAACAGAGGACAGGACGGCCCAGCCTAAAACGGCGATGGTGAGAGCCGCGCAGCCGCCTGCAAGAATCTTGTCGAACACCCCCTCCCTCCGACGTTCATGGTAACCGAACAAAGCGCCAAGGACAATGCCGCCGAGCATTCCTCCGCCGTGTCCCCAATTATTGATGCCCGGGACAAGAAAGCCGAACACAAAGATGCCCAGAGCCCAGGCGCCCACCTGTTTGTAGACGGCTTGTCCATAGAGGCCCCCTCGACTTTTGCCGTAGTAAAGGGCCGCTCCGATCAAGCTGCACACCGCAGCGGAAGCTCCGATGGTCAGAGAAACCCCTGCGAGATAAGAGACAGCAAAACCCAGGATGCCGCCCAAGGTGTAAATGCTCAGCATCCTGTAAGGCCCGTATTCTTGGAGTACAAGGGGAGCCAGTTGGCTGAAGGCAAGCATATTGAACAGAATGTGCAGTACGCTCCCGTGAATGTAGTTTGCCGACACCAGGGTCCACCAGCGGTGAAACTGATCAATGGGGAAGGTTCCTGTGGCCCCGAGCAATACAAGGCTTCTATTCGCCGGAGAGAGAAAGGAAAAAGGATTCATGGAGAGCCTTGAAGACAGGGGATCCAGCAACAATGAGAGGATATACATACCCACGTTGACGTAGATGATTGTCTTGATTAGTTGGTCCGGACTTCGCAGGCTCTGGGTCCAGATGTTGTTTTTCCACCAGGAGCCGGGACTGGCTGTCCCACAGTGGGGACAACGCGCTTCATCCACGCTGATCAATTTTCTGCAGTTAGGACAAAGAATGGATCGTCTGGGTTGCTTCGTCATTCAAATCTTTCCTTTAAGATAGCGGTGCCTTTTGGCTTCGGGAAATCGCTCAATTGTATATCGCAGCATGGTCCGCGGCATCGACTTGTAATGCGCGTTTAAGAACACAGTAAAAAAACAGGGGGTTGTGGAGACAGGTAACGAAGCAGGAGGCTCATTCGATAAGTTTTCTGAACTCTTTCTTGTCCGCAAGTTTCTTGAAATACCGGTTGACCTTTGCCTTCTCCTTGAAGCCGGGATCGATCTCTATGGCCCTCTTGAGCCTAGAGAGCGCTTCATCTATCTCTCCCTTGAATGAGCAAACGCTCGCCAAATTATAGCACGCCTCAGCATGTTTCGGCTTTATCTCTACAGCCATTCTAAAAGCTTTCATGGCTTCATCGTACGCATTAAGCTTGAGGAGTTCTTTTCCCTTGTCATTCCAGACATCAGACAGGTCTTTTTTCAATGGGACCTTAGGAGTGGCAACCCCCCGGGATTGCGTTGTTTTCATCCCAGCCGACCCGGCAGTGGAGTCGGACGGCTGTCTGCGGTCATTGCCCGATCGCCTGTCCTCACCACTTCTGCGCTCTTTAAAGGGAACCAATTTAGCTCAACCTCCCGTATGAGTCTGTTGCAAGAGCCTCACGAACCTTAGGACGCCCTCAGACTTTGAGGTTCCTAAAGCCGGTCAAAACCTGCGCAGCAGGATTTAGAGTTGATTCACTCTAATTTTTTAGTCTAACAAATGCCGCGATTTTAATCTACCCCAATTTTTTATAAGTAACCCTAAATTAGAATAATTCAACCCCCTCCCCCTTTGGTTCATCCGGCAAATGAGTACGCACCTTTCAAAAAGGTCTTTCGTCCGTGGTTTGCTGAAGACGACCCCAAAAGAGTCTTCTTCGATTCCAAGGCTCCTCTCCGAGCTGTAGGCTCTACGAGCCGGAAGCCGGTCTGGTCATTACAAGACGTTACGGACGGGTGAAGCCCGCCAAAAATCAAGGCGAGCTAGCCTCCCCCCTCCTCTTTTCCCGGTCCTCAACCATGGGCATCCATTTCCTGAGTGCAAAAACGGGCTTTATCGATCCTTGAAAACAAGTCCAAGTCCCATCGGCGAGGACCGGGCGGATTTCAGTGGTTTCAAAGCACAGAAAAAAAGACTGTACCCGTGTGGTCCACACAGGTACAGTCCCCTTTCTCAAAGAAACGGCCCATTCAGCCCAGTCGGTCCGCGGCGGTCGGTTACATCATACCGCCCATACCGCCCATGCCTCCACCCGGCGGCATGCCGGCTGGCATCTCTTCTCTTTCCTTCGGTTTCTCCGCCACCATGGCTTCCGTGGTCAAGAGCAGGGCTGCAACAGATGCCGCGTTCTGAAGCGCGAAACGGGTCACCTTGGTGGGGTCAATGATCCCTGCCTTCAGAAGATCTTCAAACTTGTCGGATTCCGCATTGAATCCAAAGGACCCCTTGCTTTCCTTGACTTTTTCCACCACGACGGAACCCTCAGCGCCAGCATTGTTCGCAATCTGACGAATCGGCTCTTCCAAGGCCCTCATCACCAGGTTGATTCCATGCTGCTCCTCGCCTTCCAGCTTGACCTTTGAGAGACCCCCAATCGCTCTCAGAAGCGCCACGCCTCCGCCCGGAACAATGCCTTCTTCCACGGCGGCTCTTGTCGCGTTAAGGGCATCCTCCACCCTGGCCTTTTTCTCCTTCATCTCAGTCTCAGTGGCAGCGCCCACATTGATGACCGCCACGCCACCGATCAACTTCGCCAGTCTCTCCTGAAGCTTCTCGCGATCGTAGTCCGAGGTGGTCTCCTCGATTTGCGCTCTGATTTGTTTGACCCTGCCTTCCAAGTCTTTCCTGCTGCCGCCTCCGTCAACGATCGTCGTATTGTCTTTGTCGATATTGATTGTCTTGGCGGTACCCAGGTCGTTTAACGTAACATTCTCCAATTTAAGTCCCAGATCCTCAGAAATGACCTTTCCCCCTGTCAAGATGGCGATATCCTCCAGCATGGCCTTTCTCCGATCACCGAATCCGGGAGCCTTCACCGCTGCGCACTGGAGCGTGCCCCTCAGTTTGTTGACCACCAAGGTCGCCAGGGCTTCTCCTTCAATGTCCTCGGCAACGATCAAAAGCGGTTTGCCCATCTTGGCAATCTGTTCGAGAATGGGGATGAGATCCTTCATGGTGCTGATTTTTTTCTCGTTGAGGAGTATATAGGGCTCGTTGATGGTCACCTGCATCTTTTCCGGATCCGTGACAAAATAGGGAGACAGATAGCCGCGATCAAACTGCATCCCTTCCACGATTTCCAAAGTGGTCTCCATGCCCTTGGCCTCCTCGACGGTTATAACGCCCTCTTTTCCCACTTTGTTCATCGCCTCAGCGATGATGTTTCCGATGGTCGCGTCGTTGTTTGCGGAGATGGTTCCCACCTGAGCAATCTCTTCCTGGTCCTTTGTGGGCTTGGAAATTTTTTTCAGCTCTTCCACGGCGACCTGCACGGCCCTTTCAATACCTCTTTTGACGGCCATGGGATTGACACCCGCAGCAACCAGCTTTGACCCTTCCTTGTAGATAACCTGGGCCAGAACTGTTGCTGTGGTCGTACCATCGCCCGCAACATCGGAGGTTTTAGAGGCGACCTCCTTCACCATCTGCGCGCCCATGTTCTCAAACTTGTCTTCCAGTTCAATCTCTTTGGCCACGGTCACGCCGTCCTTGGTGATGTTTGGTGAACCGAATGTCTTTTCCAGAACCACATTTCTCCCTTTGGGCCCCAGAGTGACCTTAACCGCATCAGCAAGGGTGTCTACACCCTTGAGAATGGATTCTCTTGCTTTTTGGCTGTATTTGATCTCCTTTGCCATTTCCATTATCCTCCTTCGCTATTCGTTTTGTTATCTTAGCAACATCCATTACTCGACAATGGCAATGATGTCGTCCTCTCTCATAATGAGATGCTCCTCACCGTCGATCTTAATGTCGGTTACCGCATATTTCCCGAATAGAACCCGGTCTCCCT
>JARRRH010000115.1:0-6567 GCA_037380925.1 Deltaproteobacteria bacterium
GGGCTGTGCGATATTGAGTGTGCCGGAAGGTGAAGGGGGGGTGGTAAGAAAGTAGATTTCGTGGTAGACGGATATCCTGAACAAGGCAGAGAAAATGGAGGGACCTTCCAAGGAGTGAATCTATATTGATTAAGGAGAGCAGAATATTGTTTGCATTTCCGCAGGTCATAGGGCTTTTCTTGCGTTCCGAGGCTCCCGGCCTGGTCCGGTCCTCACTAATGGGTGGATGGGATCAATCTCAGAATCTCTGCCAGGATGGCTGCTGAGGACCGGACGGCGGCCTCCCACCAGTCACTTCAGAAAAGCCCTACAACCCTGCTATTCATATCACTCGGTGTAAACAGTTTAATGCTCCGAGTAGTAAGTTGCGGCCTTCAAATAGTGCAGGGCAAAATATGAGAGAGATTTCGACATGAAAAAGATGTTGACCATCGTGAGCATTTGCATTGGTGGGTGGATAGGGTGGTGGGTTGGAAAACACGTCGGGTTCATGACAGCCTACTTCCTCAGCGTGGCCGGTGCCGCGGCCGGGCTCTACATCGGGCGCCGGATCATGAGCACCTACCTGGAATGAGAGGGCCAGAGATTCTGGAAGTTGTGAGTAAAAAGTGGTTAAAAAGGTTCAAATCGTTCAAGTCATTAAAAGCGAATCAAAATTTAGGGAGGGAAGATGAAAGGTTCCGGCATAACCAGAAGAAAATTTCTAAAGTACTCCGGTATCACGGCAGGAGCTGTGATGCTGGGATTCAAGGGAGGAGCTTCTATGGGAACAAACAAGAGCCCAGTCGTATTTTTCGAAACAGAAAGCCACAAAGCCGGTGCCGCCTCATGCATGAGGGCATTCGGCACAAACCTTATTAAGAACAAGGAGGTTCTCATCAAGCCCAACTTCAACACCTCGGATTCTTTTCCGGGCTCCACCCATAACGAGACGCTGGTAAGCCTTGTGGATGAAGTATGGAACCTGGGCGGCAAATCCGTTGCAGTGGGAGAAAGGAGTTACCCTCCCACCAAACAGGTGATGGAGGAAAAGGGGATTATCCCGCTTCTGGATAAACGGGATGTGCGCATCCTCAACTTCGATGACCTGCCGGACAAAGACTGGGTGAAGTTCAACCCCAAGGGCAGCCACTGGCGGGAGGGATTTCGTGTGGCCCGGCCCATTCTGGAGGCCGAGTGCCTCATTTCCACCTGCTGCCTCAAGACCCACCGGTACGGCGGCGTATTCACCATGTCCCTGAAGCTGCACGTGGGAGTGGTACCCACGGACAGGCACGGCTATGGCTACATGAGGGAACTCCACAGTTCCCCAAATCAGCGGAAGATGATCGCTGAGATCAATGCACCCTTCAAACCCGATCTCATTGTTTTAGACGGTGTCGAAGCGTTCGTGGACGGAGGGCCGATGACAGGCAAAAGGGCCAAGGCAAGGGTGTTTCTCGCCTCTTCGGACCGTGTTGCCGCAGACGCCGTGGCCCTGGCAGTCTTAAAAGTTTTGGGGAGCAACAAGCAGATCATGAGCACCAAGATTTACGAACAGGAGCAAATATCGAGAGCCGTTCAGCTTGGGCTGGGAGCTTCGTCCCCATCGGAAATCGATCTTGTGCCAGGCGATGAGGAGAGCACGGAATACTGCTCTCGAGTGGGAGAAGTGCTGGCGCAGGGATAACATCAAGGGGGACCCTGTTGAGATGTTGAGATTCTGGTTTTTCTCTAGACAATTCTGTTATCCCACACTATGTTCCGAGAAAGTGAAGATTGCCTAAATCCCAGCCTTATGCGGCGTTGTCAAGAAGGTGAACCGGGAAAATGCCTTGTTGCATAAATCCCCTGCTAAATGGTGGATGGCAGCGATCATGTGATGACAAGACATTGATGGATGAAAGGAGCCTTTTTATGAAAAGAATCGATTTTGAGGCCCATTTTTACACGAAAGAGTACATTCAGGCGCTTTGCGACAACAAGGAATATCCCCGTCTGATAGAAGGTGAGAAGAGCCGGAGCCGTCGTTTATGGTATGCCAGCGATGTGGGGCAGCCTTTTGCGGATTTTCTCCTCGATGCACTCCTGGACCTAAACGAGGGAAGGGTGAAGAAGATGGACGCATTGAATATAGATGTTCAGGTTCTCAGCCTCTCAGCTCCCGGGCTTGAGCAACTTCCCCCTGAAGTGGGCACAGCTCTTGCTAAAAAGTCGAACAATATGCTTTCGGAGACTATTAAGAAGTATCCGGGCAGGTTTATGGGATACGCCGCCCTTGCGCCCAAGGCTCCGGAAGAGGCTGCTGATGAGCTTGAAAGGGCGGTGAAGGACCTGGGCTTTGTCGCATGGAACACCCATTCAAACTACGGGGATTCATACCTTGATGACCAAAAATACCGGCCTATCCTGGAGAGGGCGGAGAAACTCAATGTGCCTGTTTACCTGCATCCAACCGTGGCCGCGATACCCCAGTTAAGAACTTATGGGTTTGCCCTGGCCGGAGCACCTTTCGGATTCGGCATGGAAACAGCCATGTGCATGATGCGCCTGATTTACAGCGGCGTGTTTGACAAATATCCTAAACTTACATTCATCCTGGGGCATCTTGGAGAGGTTTTGCCGTTTCTTATAAAGAGGATAGATTGGGCCTATGTGCGGCCGTTTGACCCTGCCGCACGGCCTCAGCTATCCAGAAAACCGAGTGAGTACCTCAAAAGCAATGTGTTTCTAACCACGAGCGGGAATTATTACGAGCCGGCCTTCATGTGTACTCGCGAAGCCATGGGGATTGACAGGATCCTTCTTGGTACGGACTACCCCTACGAAGATTCGGAAGAGTGCATTGAATTTATCGAGGGCCTGCCCATACCAAGCGAGGAAAAGGATAAAATCTACCACGGGAATGCTGCTCAATTGGGCGTTCACCTATAAAAAGAATCGTAAAAAAACGTTGAAATCGTTCAAATCGTTGAAGTCGTAAGAGTCGCAGGCACCAATCGTCGGAGAGGATGCCGCCCAGCCTATGGCATGGTGAGAGTTTTGCAAATGAATAGAAAAGACACAGCAGACGATTTAAAGCCCTATCCCCTTGAAGGAATCCGGGTGGTGGAGTACGGCGTGTTTCACGCCGGGCCGGGGGCGAGTGCTATTTTAGGAGACCTGGGCGCGGAAGTAATCAAAATCGAAAACGGAAGAGGAGATCCTGAGCGGTTCTGGACAGAGACAGGGGGTGTTGATTTTTCCATGCCTGATGGGGAAAGCCTCATGTTCCAGGTTTCCAACAGGAACAAAAAAGGGATCTACCTCGATATCAAAACAAACAAAGGGATGGGGTTATTTCACCGATTGATTAAAAGAGCGGACGTTTTTATTACGAACCTTAGAAAAAGCACCAAAATAAACTTAGGAATCGATTATGGCACTATATCCAGAATCAATCCAATGATTGTCTATGCCGGTGTTTCCGGTTTCGGCCCCAAAGGTCCAGAAAGTGATGCGGGGGCTTTCGATCCCATGGGTCAAGCCCGTTCGGGAATGATGTTCATAAGTGGCAGTGACGAACCGGTTCTCCTTAATCTTGCTGTTTTGGACCAGACGACAGCCATCGCCGTCAGCCAGGCGGTGATGACGGCTCTTTTTTATCGTGAACGCAAAAGGGTTGGGCAGGAGATCCATGCGTCGCTTTATGGTACGGCTATCTGGTTTCAGTATACGAATCTGATGATGAACGGCCTCATGTCCATCGACCAGATTTCAGCGAGGCGTTCTCAAAATTCTCCCTTGCGAAACTGCTTTCGCTGTAAGGACGGGAAGTGGATTGTGGGCACACATCATGACGAGCGTCACTGGGGCCTGCTGTGTGAGGTGACAGGACACCCTGAGTTAAAAGACGATCCTCGTTTTTCGGACGAGCGCGTCCGAAGCGCCCATTGTGCGGAACTGATCCGAATCTTTGACCGGGCCTTTGAAACGCGAAGCCGGGCGCAATGGCTGAAACTCTTTAAAGCCCAGGGACTCATGTTCTCTCCGGTTCAAGAAATCCATGAGGTTTTGACCGATCCCCAAGCCATTGAAAATAGGTATATCGTCGATTTCAAGCACAGGGCTTTAGGTAGAAAGAAAATTCCCGGTTATCCCATTCATTTCAGCCAAGTAAAAGCCGGGACCCGGGCTATGGCTCCGAGCCTTGGAGAGCACACCCACAGTGTCATGAAAGAGATGGGGCTCAGTGAAGAAGAAATCGCTGAATTAAAAAAAGAGGGTGTAATTAAATGAAAATGAGAGATGGTGAAAAAGGTTCAACACGCTGAAAACATAGGAAGCGTGAAACAAGTAAAAATCGTCGAAATCGTACCAGTCGCATAGGAGTTCAGGAATACTGGAATCATGGAAAGCAAAAAACCGCAGAACCACCCAGTCCTGGTCGCCCTCGGCGCCGCCAACGGCGGGTAAACCTCGGAGATTCGAACAGGGGTCATTCGATTAGGCTGCATTCGGCGTGGCGCATAGCTCTAGCAGATTTTTAGGAGACTGTTCAAGTTCTCTTTGGTGTGTCCATAGGTACAGACCGCTTGTCAACACCAACCATCTGCACGACCTCGTCTCTGATCCATTGGAAGGGCAGGTCCTCACTGTGACCGAATTTCTCAATATACTCAATGTAAGGCTTGCCTTCACGGTCCCTTGAGGGCAATACGGAGTCATTTTCACCGTCAAAGTCCGTGGTCGGGGAATTGATTTTTTCGCACAGGGATTTGTTGAATGTGGCGGCCGCACTTATCCATCTGCCGTTCAGGAAAAATTGGTTGTAACCGTGCCTGGGGAAAATATTTGTCCCGTACCTCTGCAAAATATGAGGAGGCACCTTGTGGTTCTTGATTTTGGCAAAAGTCAAGCGAGTCGGGATGCTTGACGCTCGTCCAAGGGCGGTCAAAAGAACAGCCTTTTGAACACAATATCCTTGCCTCCATTCCAGTATGCGCGTTGCCCTGAAGTCTTCTTCGAACACGGAAACCATATCGACGTTGTAATAAATCATGTCCCTTACAAAATAAAAGACTCGAATCGCCTTTTCCTCATCTGTCCGGCAACCCCTTGTTATCTCCCTGGCAGTCTCGACAATCCGCTCATGGTCGGATTCGATCGTAAAGGTAGGCATGAGGTAAACAGCCGGTTCTCTCTCTTCGTTTATGGACACCATATTTGTTGAAGAATTATCGCTGTGTTCCATGTCATTTCCCCTACCAAAATTGACGGATTGCCGGTTTAACGTACTTTAGAGGGCACAGTCGTAATAGCCGCGACAGATGTCAAAGCGCCCCAGCTGCGCACCGCCCTCCCAGAGTTGAATGATCTTGCAATCCCTCCAGTACTTCTCCACATCGTAATCCCTGACGTAGCCATAGGAACCCATCAGTTCCATGGCCTTGTTGGTGACCATTACGGCCACGTCGGCCGCGTATACCTTGGCGATGCTTGCTCTGGAGAGCATGAAGTCAGAGACAGGAGGGCCATAGGTCTCCGGGTGATCGTACATGTAGGCTGCAGTCATGTAATAACTTCTGGCCGTCTCAATGCCGATGGCCATGTCCGCCAGAATCCCGGCACAAATGGAGTGTTGCCGGATGGGTTTGTCCGCTACAATCCGTTCCCCAGTGTATTTCAGGACAGCCTCAAAGGCACCCTCCGCATTGCCCACGGCCAGAGCACCTGTAAGGATGCGGGCCGCAATCACATTGTTATGGAACAATTCGGCATCCTTCCCGGGTCCGGCTGTTCGAAATGCTTTGGGCACCCTGACATTATCCAGATACATCGTGCAGTTCCGGTCTCCCTGCATGCCGACCTTGTTTTCAAACTTGCCGAAGGAAAGCCCTTCACACGGGGCAGGGACATAGATCATAGCAAGCCCTTCATCTCCCTTTTCCGGATCCGTGGTGCAAACCACGCAGTAGGCATCCGCCACACCGCTGTTCGAGGCCCAGGCCTTTTGCCCGTTGATCACCCATTCGTCCCCGTCGAGCCTGGCGATGGTCCTTATCTTTCGTCCATGGAGAGAAGGATTTTCAATGTCGCATCCACCCCCACCGTGGGAACCGCCCGGTTCCGTGATGGCAAAACAGCCCATTTTCAGCTCATCACCGCAAAAGGCGGGCGCAAAACGATCCAGCACAGCCTTGTTGCCCGCTATAATGGCGGGAAGGAAAGCCCAAGTCGTCACGGTGGCGGAGGTGGCAATCCCACTGTCCCCTCGCCCGAATTCCTCATGCATAATGGCGGCGCTGACCATGGACGTCATGCCTCCCCCACCGTATTCCTTTGGAAAAGCGGCCTTTTGAAGACCCAGGGCGGTCATGCCCTGCAGGATCCTCTTGATTGTTTGGTGGTCCTTATCGTCATCTATCTGTTGGCGAACAGGCATGATTTCTTTCTCAACAAAATTTCGGAACGCCTCCCTTGCCATGTGATCGCCCTCACTCAGAAGGATATCCAGAAACCGTTTGTTGGACATTTTCATACCTCCTTTTCATTTCAGGGCTTTGTGATACGAACTACATTGCATTGGGAAGGAATTTAGAGGATTGC
>JARRRH010000116.1:0-3880 GCA_037380925.1 Deltaproteobacteria bacterium
CCAATATTGTGAAACTCATGGAAAGGGAAAGAAAACTCAGGAACGAAGAAGGGGATTCACCTTTCCATGTTGTTTTCCTTAGGCTTTTGTAGTTTCTTCAAATATTTTGGGAATATTTTCTTTCGGAACCTCAACATAGTGTGTCTTTGGTCGAATTAGCCTCACTAAAAAAAGTTGGCGTAGTTCGCCCCCAATCTGCTACCATTTTGCTACTAGAATAAGAAAAAAGAACGTATAAAGAAGGAGAATTTGAGGTGTGGTAAAATCGGTATGTGTCTAATATAAAGTAGATTAGGGTACTATCGTACAATACCGTATAGTACCCTAATCACTTTCGTAGTCCGTCACTCTATCCAACTGAGCTATGGGCGCATATCCGGCTGACTTGGAAGACCGGCCATACGATTATAAGCACGGTGAAGAGATTTATCCATCCTTTTCTTCTCTGTAACCATCCGGCACGGGAAGGCCGTCAACGTACACCCTGTGCTCCTCATCAAAGGCAAAGCGGCCCCTGGCAACCATCTCCAATGTTGCGGGAAAGATCTTCCAGTCTCCCTCTTCTTTGAGACGCTGCTGGTGTTCCTGTGCCACGCGGGTCAGTTTTGCCTTGTCCTTCAGAAGGGATTGAAGAGGTTCCGGGAGGTCCACCTCGACCGGATTGGACACCATCAAGAGGGGACCCGTGTCTACGCCCTGATCGGTCCACAGGGTCGAGGATCGAAGATGCCCTTCCCCGGAAGCGATGGCGTCCATGACAGCCTGATCACCCACGTATTTCCTCTTTCCGCCCGGTGTGCGGATGGAAAGATCGGCGGGGTGAACATTAATGCAGCGATCCAGGGTGACGTAGCTCATGTACCCGCCCAAAGCGATCACATCAATATCGAAAGCCTCCACCATTTTCGCAGCAACCCTGTCGAAATTCCGCCTTGCGCCTATGCCTTCGGGAGTGGCCACAGATCTTTTCAAGCCCCTCTGCCTGTGAAAAGTCCTTATATCGTAACTTATGTAAGGAATTCCTGCTTCGCAGGCGATCTTCTCGCCGTGACAGGACCCATCCGACCTGTCGCTGAATAGGAAAACAACATGGAAAGGTGAATCCCCTTCTTCGTTCCTGAGTTTTCTTTCCCTTTCCATGAGTTTCACAATATTGGTCCCTGAGCCTGACATGAAGGCGGCCACTCTCATGGGGCGTTTCATTTTTATGGGATCGAAAATCGGCGTGATGGCCATCGCTTACCTCTTGAGTCCACGGGAGGACATGCCACGACCGTTTATACTACACTCAGGCTTCAGGTTCAAAAAGAAAGAGTATTTTGTTATGAATGGCAGTCAATTCGTGAAGGGAGGAAGAGGTATACATGATTGTGCGAAACGTGAATGACAGAGAAGTGCTGGAGACCACGTACATCGCCCACGGTGGCGCTGTGGCCCAAATGATCCTGGATCAAAGAACCTTGACCGAGATCGGCTTTCTGGCCATCGCCAGGTTGGAACAGGGAAAGACCATTGAAGCCCACACGGATCCCATGGAGGAGATATACTTTATCCTAAGCGGGCAAGGAGACATGTCCGTAGGGGGTGAGTCAAGCCCTGTGCAGCCCGGGGATGCCATTTGGGTCCCGGCAGGTTCGGCTCACAGCCTGACCAATTCCGGGCAGGAAGACTGTATGGTTCTCGTGGTGGCGTCACCCAACTGGTGATTTGTCGTCTCGTAATTTTTCCAAGTCATTGGAATCGTATAGGTTTTTGGGCGACTTAAGCGCAACGGTCGCTGGGCAGAAGTTGTTCACAGAAAGACTTGGCCCTTTGGATTTTTTCCTATTTTCCCTTAGGCCTAGCACCTTATGCCTTGGGCCGTTCTCTTTATCCACCATTCCAATTTTTAATTATCCCTTCCCTGGACGGAGTTTGAATATAACTATATATAACTGTGAATAAATACCTATAGTATATATTGACAAATACCTAATTTTATGTAATATTATCCAAAAATGATTTCAGGTTGGATCTTTTATGTATCTGGAGTTTTGGGGGTTTAGAGCATTCCCCTTTGAAAACGTCCCGGACCCGCGGTTTTTTTACCTTTCCAAGTCCCATGAGGAGGCGTTAACGCGCCTCCTCTATGCTGCAAAGATGAGGAAAGGCGGAGCCATGTTGTCCGGGGAGATCGGTTGCGGCAAGACGACACTCACCAAGGTGGTCGTTCAGGAGCTGCCGGAAGAAAAATTCGAGATCGGCCTTGTCATTAATCCGAAACTGGAGCCGGTGGAGTTTCTGCAAGAGGTTTTGTACCAGTTTCATGTAACGGATGTGCCTGAAACCAAGGTTAAGTGCCTCAAGCGACTGAACGAAAAGATGATTGACAATTTGAAGATGAAGAAAGAGACGGTCTTGATGGTCGACGAGGCGCAACTGCTCACAGGAGAAACCCTTGAGGAGATACGGCTTCTCTTGAACTTCCAATTGGCGGACCGTTTTCTGGTGACCATCATCTTGCTCGGGCAGCCCGAATTACAGGAAAAAATCAAGGAGATACAACAGCTTAGCCAGAGAATCGCCATAAAGTACCACTTGGCACCCTTTGATTATGACGATTCAGCCCATTATATCGATTTTAGGCAGAAAAAGGCCGGCAGGGATGAAAATGCGTTCACCCGGGAAGCCATGGAGCGGATTTATGAAAACACCCAAGGCGTACCCAGAAAAATCAACAACCTCTGTGACCTGTCTCTGCTGATCGGATTCAGCAAGAACGAGAAAAGAATTGAGCCTGAAATCGTAGAAAGCATTGTCAAAGATGGTGCGCTTCTCTGATATCGACGGCATAAGGGACAAGGCCGGGGGTCCGGATACGAAAGCAGATCACAAATCTGAGGCGAGTGAATTTCGCCTGGACGATGCGAGACCGCGCGCAGGGGAGCCTTCCTCCGAGGAATTTGCAGCGGAAAATGCCGGTCTGCAAGTCGCCGGTCTCTATGAGAAGTTCATCGGGAAGGCGCTGGAGACCAGGAACAGAGTTCTCAACAACCAAAGTTTAAGTCCTTCATCCGTTGTTTCCGACTTACACCACATCGTCAACAACCAGTTCCTCGACGCGCTCTATGAACATGCGATGTCTGGTGAGCCCGACTATGATGAGCTTGTGGTCCAAAATGTGAACGTGACCCTCGCTTCCCTCAAGATCGGCGCAGGCATGGGCTACGACAGCAGGAAAATCCTAGAGCTGGGCCTTGCAGCTTTCTTCCAGAATGTGGGTATGTACAGGATTCCGGAAAATATTCTCAAGAAAGAGGGGAGGCTTGATAAATCTGAAGTGGAAATCATCAGAAAGCATCCTGAAGTGGGAGCAGAAATTCTGTCCGGAATGGGCAGCAAGTATAGCTGGCTCGTAGAAGTGGTCCTCCAGGTGCATGAGAGATCCGACGGGTCGGGATATCCAAAAGGTCTTAAAGGGCCTGAGATTTCCGAGATGGCTTCCGTCATCGGCCTTATGGATATGTATGTGGCCATGATCAACAAGAGGCCTTACAGGGATAAGATCCTGAGGCCCAATGCAGTCAAGTACATCATTAAAGAGGCGAAGGGGCAGTTCCCCCCAAGGATACTGAAGGTTTTTCTGAATGAAATTTCCCTTTTCCCTGTGAACACCTACGTGAGGCTGAACAACAAATCTATCGGGCGGGTGATCTCAACCGATAAAAAGCAGCCCCTTCGGCCTATCATCATGCTGCTCTATGACGGCTTAGGAGAGAAGGTGGGAAGGCGAGAGACCGTGAATCTTGCCAACAATCCCCTGTTGTACATCGTGGATTGCATGGACGAGAGGCGGTTGAACTAAAAAGCAGGAGGCGGATTCAGTGGTGGCAATGTTAAA
>JARRRH010000116.1:3890-11599 GCA_037380925.1 Deltaproteobacteria bacterium
TTTCAGGATCATGTTGGGGGGAGAGGATATCGGCTGATGGCCCTCCTTTTCTTCCTCGGCATCGCGCTTTGGATGATGCCTTCGTGTAACAGGACCACGGCTGTAATGGGTACACCTGTGAACGAGGCCCCGCTCACCGAAGAAGAAAAAACAAAGCGGTACCAGACCGAAGAAGTTCGGGAAGCGCTTGCCGAAATGAGTATGGTGGATGAAAACCAGGCTTTCACAGAGCTTAGCGGGGTCCCTGAATACCGTATAGGACCTGGAGATGTGCTGGAAGTCATCTCCCACGTAGGGGACCAGGGAACGACGAACACGATCACTGTAAACAGCAGGGGCAGAATCTCTTACTCTTTTATTGATGATTTGGAGGTGGCTGGGCTCACCCCCAGTGAGTTGGATGCCTTGCTCACCAAGAAATTGTCCAGCTATGTGAGAAGACCCCGGATAGACGTTCTGGTCAAGGAATTCAACAGCAAGACGGCAACCGTGATCGGGGAACTCGGCTCTTTAAGGGCGACCACCTACGGAAAAAGCGCCTCGGGAAGAATTAACCTCAAGGGGAAGACCACTTTGATGGATCTGATTGCCCAGGCGGGCGGATACACCGTTGACGCGGACATTAGGAATGTAAGGCTCGTAAGGAAGGGAGAGAGCTATTTGATCAATGTGTACGACATTATCGAAAAGGGTGATCAAACACAGAATGTGATCATCGACAACGGTGATGTGGTGACGGTTCCCGAACTGCCCACCTACGGTGAAAGAGTCTACGTCATGGGTGAGGTCAATGCTCAAGGCGTTTACCCTCTTGATGATGCCCAGGATCTTCTGGCGGCTCTCGCCTTGGCAGGGAATTTTACAAGACTGGCAAGAGAGGAGAACACATTGATCGTTCGTGGCTATGAGCCGGGGAAGAAGCCGCTCGTCATGATGGCTGATATCAATGCTCTTTTTCGAAAAGCGGACCTATCCCAGAACGTTCGGCTCAAGGACGGGGATCTGGTTTATGTTCCCCGTACGCTCATTGGGGATATCAACGAGTGGATTTTGAATGTCACCCCCATGCTCAATCTTATCCTTTATCCCTATGAATTTGATATCCGGTATTTCAAGGAGAGGAAGCTGACATTTGACTAAAAGACCCTCCGAGAAAAGGACGCTTGGCCGCATTGACACAGTACGACATCAACCTTAGGGAATATTGGCGGATTCTCAAGAAAAGAAAGTTTATTGTGGTGTTGACTGCCTTATTTCTGGGCACTTTCAGCACAGCTTTCGCCATCTTGAAAGCTCCAGCCCCTATCTACACCTCCGTCTGCAATGTTAAATTCGAGCGGGAGACCACAGTGGAAGGTCTCTATACCAAGACGCTGACATGGTCCAGCGGCGACGACATAGAGACCCAAATCTCCATTATGACCAGTTATTCGGTTTTAGAAAAGGTGGCGGAAAGGCTGGGCCTCATACCCAGGCGGAATATCCCCGAGGACAGCGCCATCAAGGGCAATGTCATCAGGGTTATTGATGAATTGCAATCCAAGGTGGAGGTGACGAGGCAGGAACACACCAACATCTTGCAGGTTAAAGTCGAGGACGGGAATCCTCTTTTCGCCCAGAGGTTGGCCAACATCCTCGCGGAGACCTACAAGGAGATGCACGCCCGGAATCAGATGAAGCGCACAACAGAGGCCATCAAATACATAGAAGACCAACTGCAAAGCGTGCGACGGAAGCTCACGGAGGCTGAAGAAGAATTCAATCAGTTCAGCCAAGACAATCAACTGCTGGCGATTGACTTGCAGAGCGAAAATCATTTAGCGAGGAACCAACAGCTCCAGGACAGGATTCAAGGACTGCAAGAGGCCAAGATCGATATCCAGAGATTGATCGATCGCCTGGATCGGTTTATAGGAAGTCCGGGCAGTTCAGGGCAGAGCTTCTATTCTACAAAAGCGGACACGCAATACCAGTCCGTAAACAACCGCTTGGTGGAACTTCAGCTGAGGAGAGACTCCCTGCTTGAAGAGTTCACGCCTCAGCACCCCGAGGTCATCGCCATCAATCGAAAAATCTCGGAAAATGCACGCAAGATGAAACTCCTTCTTCAGATGCAGGCAAGAGTGGTCCAGAAACAGGAAGGGGACGCCAAAAGGGAGTTGGTGGATCTGGACAGCAAAGCCAATGCCCTGATGGAAACAAAGCTGGAATATGATCGTCTCAAAAGAAAGGTGAACCTTTACCACGACATGACAGCCCTTCTGGAGCGAAAGCACCAAGAGGCGTTAATTAAGAAAGCGGAGAAGCCTGAAGAGGTCACGATCGTGAAGCCGGCTCTTATGCCGAGCCAGCCCATTAATCCCCCTAAAACGACAAAGACCGGAGCCATGGGGATTGTGATCGGTCTTGTGCTGGGTATGGTTGCCGCCTTCGTCGTGGAGACATTCGATACATCACTGGGTGCGATTGAGGATGTGGAGCAGACCCTTAAGACCCCGGTCCTTGGTGTTATCCCACAGGCGGAGGGAAAGGCGCTTCAAGAAAGCCTCAAAGAAAATTTCCCGGAAGGGGTCGAGAACCTTTCCAGCCTTCAAAGGGCCAATCTCATATCCCACTTTGCGCCTAAATCCATGGTCTCCGAGAGCTTCCGGGCTCTGCGAACCAACATCCAGTTTAAAGATGTTGAAAACAACGTGAAGGCCATAGCCATCACCAGTGCGTCGCCTCAGGAAGGGAAAACGTTCGTCTCCATCAACCTGGCGATTACCATGGCCCAGGCCGGCATAAAGACCCTTCTCATTGGGTCGGACATGAGAAAGCCTATGATTGACCGGGCCTTTGGAATTGAGATGTCACCGGGACTCTCAGAAATCCTGCTGGGAAATTTCTCGTGGCGTGAGACGGTGAAGAATATCTCGGATATTCTCGTAGGAAAGATGGGCCTTGATCAGGTCCTCTTCACACCCGGCTTAGACAATCTGCATATCATCACGAGTGGCACGATGCCACCCAATCCTGCGGAGCTTATAGAGTCCAAGCGGCTTAGAGAATTTCTCGAAGAAGCCAAAGAAGAATATGATCTCATCATTTTTGACTCGCCGCCGATTCTATCAACAGCCGACGCCGCGATCCTGGGTTCCAAGGTGGATGGAGTCCTCCTCGCCTATCGGGTGGGCACGGTGTCGAGGGGTCTGTTGAAGCGCTGCACCTCTCAGTTGCAGCAGGTCAAGTGCAATATTCTGGGCGTTATTCTCAATGGGCTCAAGCCGGAAGTGAGCCCTGACTTCCAGGATTTCAAGTACTACAAGCATTATTATTCCTATGGTGATCACGAGGTACAAGAAAAGAGCAGTAAGGGTAGGAGGAGCTTCCTCCTGTTCGGAGCTAAGAATCGTGGCTTTCAAGGAGGGGAGCCCGGAATGCATTTGGGTTCTTTAAACAGAAAAAACAGATCCAAACGGATCAGTCCGTCTAGGTCTGTGCTCATTGTTATGGCTCTGGCGCTTTTAGCTGGAGGACTTCTTTGGCAGAACGGGGTAATCGAGCCGTTCGCCCTGTTCGGATCGGATAAAAAAAGGGATAGGCAGTTCGAGAAACCGGTGATCAAAAGAAGGCTTCAGCCACAAACCAGCCAACGGTCGAAGGCGAGAGCAAAAACCGAGGCTGCAAGGCCGGAGGGGGGCCGGAACACGAAGCATGGGAGTGAGGCACCGGCCTTGTCCGTGGCTCCGGTAGAGGCCAAGACGGCCGGCCTATCCGGAGCAGCGGTTAGACAAAGGGAAACACCAGGCCCTCAGGAGGGCAAAGTAGAGGCCGGCACGCCGGAGAACAAGGCGCCGGTCAAGCAAAACCAGGCATCTCAGGAGAGGGCCTCGGCAAAAAAGACCGCACAGATTGAAGAGAGGAAAGGGACCGATGCAGTTGTTGCCAACGCGGTGAAGTCCTACTTGGCAGAGGAGGTATTGGACAAAACAGAGCCCGGCAGTGCCGCAGCCACGACGGCCACGGAAAAGACAGAAAAAGAGGAAGATAGACGGAAGCCCCACGGGCCGACTCCGGCCTCGGCCCAAGTCAAGCCCCTCAAGGTGGAGCCGCTAAAGGACTCCGGTCTGTCAGCTCAGAGGACGGCCCCAGTCCAAAAAGAGACGCCGGCTGCGAAGAAAGAAGAAGTGTCAGATCAGGTTGTTCGTGATGCTGTGAGGTCTTTTTTAGAAAAGGAGGGTTTGGCCCCGACAAAACCCTCTACCCATGCCCCTGTGCCTGCGCAGAAACGGCCGAGCAGGAGCAGCAAATTCAAGGTGGCCGCACCTGGAAAGCCGCCCTCTTTTCCATTTCTTGATGCTTATCCCTATTCACTGTACTTGGGCTCTTTCCGAAACCTGGACCGGGCAAAAGAGGCCATGGCACTCCATTCGGAGAAAGGCCTTTCTCCCTACTGGGTCCGCGTTGATCTTAAGGACAAGGGTTTGTGGTTCAGGATATTCTGTGGACATTTTGGGAGTCATGAACAAGCAGAGAAGTTTGCACGGGAGCACGCTCTCAAAGAAGCTTCGGTGAAGAAAACACCGTATGCCAACCTCCTCGGATCGTACTCGCAAGGCACAGAACTCCAAGACGAGATAAAAAAACTCTCGGCGCTGGGCTTTTCCCCCTACGTGGTTCAAGGACAGGGCGGCCAATTGCGGCTTCTGGTAGGAGCCTATGTAACTGAAAAAGGCGCTGAGAGCCAGCGCGACAATCTGAGATCCCACGGCATTGACACACAGGTGGTGAAACGATGACCATCAAAAACTCTCTTCTCTGCGCCTCTGTGGTGAATGCACTCACGAGGTGGGGGCAGCGTGCTCGGGGCAACATTCGAGGAGAGACTACCCTCCAAATGATCGTCCCTCTGGTTATTTTGCTCTTCATCCTCTTTGCCATTGCCACGATCATGCCGTCCCTTTCGCCCACCAAGACTCTTGCTCTGGCAGGGGGGGTGGTGATCTTTGTGGTGAGCTTCGTGAGCACAGAGATCGCGCTGTATATTCTTATTTTTTCCATGCTTCTCAGCCCCGAATTCGTGGTGGGAACTACCGCGGGGGCCACCCTGGGTCGTGGCGTTACCTTACGGGTGGACGACTTCCTCCTGGTCATTATCGGCTTCAGCTGGGTTGCAAGAATGGCGATCAACAAGGACCTCGGGCTGTTTCTGAGAACGCCTCTCAACAAACCTATTGCATACTATCTTGTCATCTGCCTGGTTTCCACGCTCCTTGGCGCGGTCTTCGGAAGGGTGGACTTGAAGACAGGCTTCTTTTTCGTGCTCAAGTATTTTGAGTATGTGATCGTCTATTTCATGGTGGCCAACCATCTTCGAAGCAAAACCCAACTACAGTATTTTGTCTGGGCCTTGCTGCTTAGCTGCGCCATCGTTTCCATCATAGGCATGACCGAGATTCCGGGGGGTGGAAGGGTTTCCGCACCCTTCGAGGGCGAGGTGGGAGAACCCAATACCTTCGGGGGTTATCTGGTCTTTATGATGGCCATCATTACAGGCCTGCTGGTCTCCAGCCCCTTTCTTTATCAGAGATGCGCTTACGGCCTCCTCCTCTTTTTGTGTGCTGTTCCGCTCTTTTACACCCAATCAAGAAGTTCATATCTCGCCGCCATACCCGCTTTTCTCAGTTTCATCTGGATATTCGAGAGAAAGTATTGGATCATCCCTGCTCTGCTTTTATTGGGACTTAGCCTCCCCTATATTGCTCCCGAGCCCGCCAAAGAAAGGATCAGCTACACCTTTACCCAAGGACGGGAAAGAAGGGATGTGGTCACCATAGCGGGAATAAAGCTGGACACCTCAACTTCCGACAGACTGAGAAGTTGGAAGGAAGCTTCGAAAGACTGGATCAAGCATCCTTTTTTGGGATTCGGGGTGACAGGGTATCGGTTCGTGGACGCCCAGTACGTGAGGGTGATAACGGAAACCGGCTTTCTGGGTGTGATCGTGTTTTTTATTCTCATGGCAAGGATATTCAGGGAGGCTTTCGAGGTGAAGCAGACAGCGGCAGATCCTCTTCACAAAGGCCTGGCGGGCGGCTTCCTCGCCGGCTTTGTGGGCCTTCTCTTTCATGCCATCGGAGCGAACACCTTTATCATCGTTCGAATTATGGAGCCCTTCTGGTTCGCTGCTGCGATGGTGATCATGATCCCCGAGATAGAAAAGAAGGAAGATCAACTTGCGGGTGTGAGCACTACCAGGGCATCTACCGCAACCGGTTCGCTTCCTTGAAGGATCAGAGGGTTCACGTCGATTTCCTTTATGGCCTCGTTTTCAAGTCCCACCTGGCCGATCTTAATCAGGATTTCGGATAGTGCTTCCAGATCAGCGGCCGGCATGCCCCGAACCTCGTCCAGGATCTTGTGAGCTTTAATCTCCCCCATCATCTCAAAGGCATCTCTTTTGGTGATGGGGGCCACCCTAAAGGAGACGTCCTTCAGTATTTCCGTGAAGATACCTCCCAACCCGAACATCACGCAGGGACCGAACTGCGCATCGCGTGTCATCCCCACCATGAGGGATACCGTAAGCCTTGAGAAGAATTTTTGATTCGTATTCAGAGAGCGTCGTGCGGCCCTCTCCCAATGCTTTTTGAACAATTTTTTCTTCTTTACCCATTTTCTGTGCCGTCCATCAGGTTCCTACATTGCCAGAGGTTAGCCAATACCCTGGCTGCTCTCTCGGGGGTTGGAACATTAACCAGAGCCTTTCCCTTTTCCAGCGCCATAACCTGCTCATCCCAGATCCCAGGGGGTGAAATGAGACAGGCCACGACAGGTTTTCTTTGCTTCCACTCAAGGAGTAAATCCGAAATGCCGGCCACGGCATCCTTGTTGGCAGAGGCGAACATCATGAGGAGAAGAATGGCATCGACCTCCTCATCATTCATGACGGCTTTTACGATCCCTGCAATGGCGGAGGCATTATACCACGCCGGACCCATGTCGACAGGATTGGTCCGGAGAGCAAGAGGCGGCAGGAGTTCATTGATCACCTCTTGGGTGTGGGGCTGAAAGATCGCGATCTTCAACCCCTGTGCCTCACACACATCGGTTGCAGCCATGCCCGGGCCTGCTTGACCGGAAAGGACGGCGACCCCGCCGCCCATCGGTAAAGGGCACAGGGACATGGCCCGAGCCGTGTCCAACAGGGTTTCCGTATTGTCAATGCAGAGTACGCCGGACTGCTTCAAGGCGCCTTCATAGATCTCGTGCTTCCCCGCCATGGAACCTGTGTGAGACAAGGAGGCTCGATCACCGGTTTCCGCGTTTCCCGTCTTGTAAGCAATGATCGGCTTTCTCCCCCGATTCTTCGCCGTCACTTCGACCAACCGGCGTGGGTCGTCCAGGCCTTCCAGATAGAGAATGATGACCTGGGTGTCTTTGTCATCCACCAAATAGGCCACCATCTCTGCAAAGTCAACATTTAAGCGATTCCCCAAGCCGACAATCTTGCTCATACCCAGGTCTTCTCTCATGGCCATGAATGCCAGGAGGTGGGAGATCCCGCCGCTTTGGCTGACCAGGGAAACGCTCCCTCTTTGAACCATCGAGAACTGGGGTGTAAAGGAGGCATTCAGATTATGATGCAGGTTGACCATGCCGAAGGTGTTCGGTCCGATGACGGGTATATGGGCATCCGTAGCCATCTGCGCCACCCTTTTCTGGAG
>JARRRH010000117.1:0-12476 GCA_037380925.1 Deltaproteobacteria bacterium
GTTGGATATGGAGCAGAGAGGGCGAACTTATGAAGACTGCGAGAACGCGGTTCACAGAACATAGATGTATTGGAATCTTAAGGCGTTGGCTCTTCCCGGGATTGGAAGGGGATTAAGCGTGAGCTCGTCTTTTGTGGACCTGATTGCAGAGATGCATGGCCTCCCTCGCAATCCCTAAGGCGTCAAGGCCGTATTTTTCGCGCAAAAGGGGCAGGGCGCCGTGTTCCACAAACCGGTCCGGCAATCCAAGCCTGCTGACCCGCACATTTTCCAATCCCGCATCGCTGAGCAACTCCAATACCGCGCCTCCAAAGCCGCCTGCTCTGACATTGTCCTCCACCACGAGAACACGTTCCGTGCTTGCAGCATAACCCGCCAAGTTCTCATCAATCGGTTTCACAAATCGGCAGTTGACTACGCCCGCGGAAAACCCCCTTGCCCCAAGAAGCGCCGCAGCTTTCTGCGCGGGGGCGACCATGCTTCCTATGGCAAAAATGTAAAGGTCCTCGCCTTCACTGAGGAGTTCACACCGGCCGATGGGCAGGGTTCGATACCCGGAGTCCATAGCCGCACCCACGCCCTTGCCCCTGGAATACCTGACAGCCGCAGGACCGGGCTGTTGAAGTCCGGTAAAGAGCATGTGCCTCAGTTCGTTTTCATCTTTCGGGGCCATAAGGGTCATGTTGGGCAAGCTGCGCAGATAGCTGAGATCAAAAGCGCCGTGGTGCGTCGGGCCGTCTTCTCCCACCAAGCCTCCTCGGTCCACGGCAAAGAGCACCGGAAGGTTTGGAAGGCATACGTCATGCACGATTTGATCATAAGCCCTTTGGAGAAAAGTGGAATAAACGGCAACCACCGGCTTGAAACCTTCCGTTGCAAGGCCGGCGGCAAAGGTCACGGCATTTTGCTCAGCTATGCCTACATCCAAGAATCTCTCCGGATAGGCTCGCGAAAACTCTGTCAGCCCCGTCCCTTCCGGCATTGCTGCTGTGATGGCGATGAGGCGCTCGTTTCGGCGCCCCAGTTCGACCATGGCTCGACCGAATACCTCCGTGTAAGAAGGGGTCTCCTTCTGTCCCTTCTTTGGGGGAGAACCCGTTTCGATCTCAAAACATCCTACCCCATGGTAATGACAGGGATCCGCCTCTGCATGCGGGTACCCTTTTCCCTTCTTGGTCAGGACATGGACGAGCACCGGACCTTCCAGATGCCGCGTGTTTTTGAAGGTCTCAATGAGCCTGCCCAACCGGTGACCGTGAATGGGACCGATATACTTAAACTCGAAAGCTTCGAACAGCATGCCGGGCGTAAAAAAAGCCACAAGAGAATCTTCGCTTTTGCGAATCAGACTCAGAAGGTTTTCTCCCACGCCGGGAAGGGAGCGAATAAAATTTTCGAATTCCTCTCTGAAATGAGTGAAGAATCGTCCTGTCATCTTTCGGCTCAGGAAGGAAGAAACAGCGCCCACATTGGGGGATATGGACATGGCGTTATCATTAAGGACCACGATCAGGTCCTTGCCCGTGCCGCCCGCCTGGTTCAATCCTTCAAAGGCCATCCCTGCCGTCATTGCACCGTCTCCGATGACCGAAATGACCTTGTTGTTTTCTCCTTTGAGCGCCTTAGCGGTGGAGATCCCGAGACCGGCGGCAATAGAAGTGCTGCTGTGGCCCGTATCAAAAGCGTCATAGGGGCTCTCAGATCTCCTTGGAAATCCACTGATTCCTCCCAAACGTCTCAAGGTGTGGAAGCGGTCCCTCCGACCCGTTATCAGCTTGTGCGCATAGGCCTGGTGGCCCACATCCCAAATGATCTTATCTTGCGGAGCATTAAACACATAGTGGAGTGCGAGGGTCAGTTCCACCACGCCAAGGCTGGGAGCAAGGTGTCCCCCGTTCTTGGATACGGTCTCGATAATCTTCCCCCTTATCTCCCCGGCAAGTTTTTCAAGTTCTCGGAGGGAAAGAGCCTTGAGATCGGCAGGGCTGTCAATGCGGCTCAGCATGTCATCCTTGTTACCCACTCCATCATCCCTCCTTCCATGGAAAGCGAAAACCTAGCTACGGCTCATGGAGATGATGAGCCACAGCCCGAGAATCACTGCAACCAGGTATCCCACGACTCCAATGGTCTTGGTATCGATGCGCGTCAGCACGACAGCTTCTTTTTCGACCAGGATGCTCGAAGCGATGAGAAGCGAGGCAATAATCATGGCCGCACTGAGATACTTTGCGCTGAAACTGAGGGTTTTGATAAGGGCCTCCAACGGCATGACATGAATTTGCATGTTGAAGCGTCCTCGCCGCAGTTTCTTAAAAATTGTGTTGAGATGGTCCGGCGCCTTGATAAGCAACTCCTCAGCATCCAGGAGTGCATCTTTGAAGGTGCGAATCTGGTGAGGCGCCTCCAGTCTTCGGTATTCTTCGAGGAAGTTGCTGAAAAGGGGCATAATCCTGTAATCTGTGTCCAGCGCCTTGCCGAGGCCGTCCACGGTCAGAAGGCTCTTCATAATCAACGTGAAGCCCGGGGGAGTTTTCATGCGATATTCCCGGAAAAGCGCCATATTTTCGATCAGGAATTCGGTAAAGGGAACGCTTTCTTCAGGAAAGCTGAAATAATAGTTGAACAATTCTTCAACGTCGAGGCTGAGCTGATCCACATCGGTTTGTGGACTGATCATTTCCTCGTGAACAAACACCCGGACCATCTCGTGCACATCGCGGTTGAAAAAGGCCCTGATCCATTTCATGATCAGTTCTCGTGTTTTTGCAGAGATTCCCGTGGCCTGACCGAAGTCGATGAGAGCAATTTTGTTCCCGGGTAAGAGGAAAACGTTGCCTGCATGAGGATCTGTATGGAAGAGATGATACTCAAAGATTTGCCTCAGAACGAAATATACGCTGAGCTCCGCAATCTTGGTCAAGTTCAACCCTGATTCAGAAACCGCCTTGTGATCAGTCACCTTGATTCCACTGACATAATCCATGGTCAACACGGCCTGTGTCGACAAACTCTCATACACGGTGGGAATGAAAATTTGAGGGTCGTTGGAAAAATTGCGCCAGAATCGTATTTGATTTCTAGCCTCGTGAGAGAGGTCCACCTCCTTGGCAACCGCTTCAGTGAATTCTTTGATGACTTTATGCGGTTCCAGGATGCCCTCTTTCTCCAGGAAGTCCCTGGCCCTATCCACCAGAGACACAAGCACTTCGCACTCGGTTTGAATATTTTCCGCTATGTGCGGACGCCTGGCCTTAACCGCTACGGGTACGCCGTCCAGGGTCACGGCGAAGTGGACCTGTGCAATACTTCCTGTCGCCAGGGGTTTTTCATGAAACTCTTTGAAGTGATCCTCAAGATTGCCCCCCAATTCCTTCTCAACGACGGCGCGTATGGGCTCGAAGGCTAGAGGATGGGTGTGATCCTGCAAGGGCAGCAGCGCCTCCACATAGTCCTTGGGCAGGAGATCAGGACGCATGCTGAGGAATTGACCAAGCTTGATAAAGGTTGGGCCGAGTTCCTCCAACATCATTCTGAGCCGGACCGGGCGGCTGTGTTCCTTGGTAATGCGGTCAATGGGCCCCGGAAAGCGGCGAAGACGCAGGTGCCTCTTCAAGTCATTGGCCAGTTCCTCAAAACCGTATTTTATGAGCACCGCGAGAAAGTGCTCATACAGACGAAGATGTCTTATCCGGTGAAGGGGCAGAAACTTGCGATTCACTAGCCTTCCTTTTTCGGGCTTAATTCATCCAGTTTTGATTCCATCCGCCGCATTTCCAGGGCCATAACATCCATTCTTTTTTCCAAATTGGTCATATGTTTCTGGCTGGCCAGGTTCAGACTCTCACCCACCTGTTTGGCCCTTTCGGAAACAGCCTCTTCCATCCTCTGTTTGGCCTGAAAGGATCGATCGGTAAGCTCCTTTATGAAATCTTCGCGAGTGCTGTTTTTGAGGTCCTCAAAGACCTTGTCAGCCTCGTCCCTGGTCATGATCCATGCTCCCAGGGTTGCCAAAATGATCTTGTCCATCACTTCCCTTGTGCTCATGTTTCCTCCTTTTTTCCTAAGTTCCGAAATTTTCTTGTCCAAATATTTCCTTGTTGTCGTCATAGCCACCTCGCTGAAAAAATAGTTTCTCCTTCTTAATAAACGTATGCCCTTTACATCCTCCTACCATGAATGTGTAACGCCTGCCTGGAGGGAGATCAATGGGTGCAAGTATGTATTTCACTGCGAAAGGGACAGTAAAAACCCGGCGGCACCAGATTTGCGATTTGCGATTGACGATTTAGGGTTGGGTCTCTCATTCGTCAATCTGCAATCGAAAATCGACGATAGTGACCCTCCATTAGTGCAGCAGAGCGCTTTTCCGGTAAGCCCACTGTTTCTGAACGAACCCGCCCCCGAAGACCGACGGCCCGCCTTGCAGGCGGGGACGTACCTGCAAATACTGTATTTTTTCCCTTGAAATACATTCTTTGCCCTATTCCATTGCCTACAGCCGTTGAGGGATAGTTGCCCTCGAGATGTAGCTTTTGCGTTTTGCAAACTATAGAGGTCTCCTGCCGGCGTTGCAGGGGAGACCATCATGTTCCCGCACCCCATTCGCAATGACAAGGCCACAGCATGAAGAGAACAAGGCACGCAAAAATCCTCCGAAAACAACGCAGGCAGGCAGGGTTTGCAAAAATAAAGCAGGAGACCCGGCCACAGCAGGATATAGAAACCGAAGCTCCTTTTAAGGCCCTCTTCAGCACAGAGCACCTGAAGGATGCGGTGGCCAGGGCTGCAAATCACCTCCTCTCCCTCCAGCATCCAAAAGGCCACTGGGTCTTCCCTCTTGAAGCCGATGCCACCATACCCTCCGAGTACGTTCTGCTGCAGCGCTTTCTGAACAGGAGGATGACGGAGGAATGTGCAGCCGGGCTTGCAGGGTACCTCCGTCGCACCCAGCTTGCAGACGGCGGATGGGCCCTTTATGAAGGCGGCGCCGCGGACGTCAGTGCTTCGGTCAAAGCCTACTTTGCTCTTAAGCTTATGGGAGACCGGCCCGGGGCCTCCCATATGGCCAAGGCCCGCAGGCTCATATGGCGCCTCGGCGGAGCGTCCAGAGTCAATGTTTTTACCCGCATCACCCTGGCTCTCTTCGGGCAGATCCCTTGGAGGACTTTACCGGCTATGCCTCCTGAGATCATGCTCCTTCCCAGGTGGTTTTTCTTCCACTTGGACAAGGTTTCCTACTGGTCCCGCACCGTGATTGTGCCGCTCCTTATTCTGCTCCACGAACATCCTGTCTGCCCTTTACAGCAGGAAGAGGGGATTGAAGAGCTGTATCTGGAGCCTGTTCATACCCTGGTCCATCTTCATCATTTTGCTCCCAACAATATTCGAAAGAACCTTTTTATTCACCTGGATCGAATCCTGAAACGGACAGACCGGTTTGTGCCCCGTTTTGTAAGGCGGAAGGCGCTCCGGCATGCGGAACGATGGACCCTCGAGCGCATGCAAGGCGAGGGCGGCATTGGAGGCATTTTCCCGGCTATGGCCAACTCACTCATGGCACTCAAGGTCCTGGGCTATCCGGAAGATCATGCCGATTTTCAACGGGGGCTCAGGGCCGTAGACGATCTTCTCTTGGGCAAGGAAGGCGAGGAAGGGATGTGTCAGCCTTGTGTTTCCCCGGTATGGGATTCCTGTCTAAGCCTGATTGCCCTGGTTGAGGCCGGTATCCCCCCGGAGCACAAGGCCGTGCGCAAGGGGGTGGAGTGGCTCTTCGAGAAGCAGGTTCTGGTGAGGGGAGACTGGAGCCGCAAGGCTCAGGATCTTGTACCGGGGGGATGGGCTTTTCAGTTTGAAAACGATTTTTATCCCGATGTAGACGACACGCCCGCCGTACTCATGGCTGTGCTTCGGGCAGGGGCACTGGAGAACGGAAAGTATTGGGACCGGATTGAGAGGGCGGTGCACTGGATCGCAGGGATGCAGAGCTCCGACGGCGGATGGGGCTCTTTCGACATGGACAACAACTCTGTCTACCTGAACGACATCCCTTTCGCAGACCACGGGGCCCTGGTTGATCCGAGCACATCCGATGTAACGGGGCGCTGCGTCGAGCTTTTTTCCATGCTCGGTGCCCTACGTCCGCAAGGCGGTGACATGGTTGAAGTCGTGTCAGAACCCGGACAATGGCTGGGGGGAGACCTGCCTCTCCTATAGCGACCCTGCCTTTGCCGGCAAAGGCCCGAGCACACCCTCACAGACCTCCTGGGCGTTATTGGGCCTTATGGCCGCCGGAGAAGTCCAGAGTTTATGCGTCCAGCGGGGTATCCACTATCTCCTGAGCACCCAGAACGAGCAGGGGGGTTGGTATGAGAGGTATTACACGGGCACCGGTTTTCCCAGGGTGTTTTTCTTGCGCTACCATGGCTACAGACAGTTCTTTCCCCTTTGGGCCTTAGGTGTCTATCGCCGTCTGCGCATGGGTAAAAGAACCCGTCAGGACGAGGTGGCGGTGCAGAGAAGATCCGGTTCAATCCGTAGCAGCCAAGGTCGGCGATGAGACGAGCCTTGGGCCTTGTTGTTGCGCTGCCTGCCGAGGAGCGCTGCCTGCTTGGGCCGGGGCGGGGGCGTCAACGGGAGGGGGTCGTGATTCGCCGGTGTCGCCTCCATGACGGCACTCCCCTCATCTGCGCACGCCGGGGCGTGGGCTTGCAGAACGCAGATGTGGCATCCCGGCGTGTGATCGCGGAGGGGGCGGCCGGCCTGGCAAGCCTGGGGGTTTCAGGGGGCCTCGAGCAAGGCCTGAAACCCGGAGATCTGATACTCGCAGACCGGGTGACGGAAAAGGACATCCATGGTGAAAGGGTTGAATTCGAGCCTGATCGGGCCTGTGTCGACCTTGCCCATGGGGCGTTAAAAAAAGAGGGCATGCCCGTTTACCGGGGAGCCATATTCAGCGCGCGGCAAGCTCTCCTGACCGTGGGAGAAAAGAAGTCCCTTTGCAGCCGGAGCCGGTTGCTTGCCGCAGACATGGAAAGCGCAGCGGTGGGCCGGGCGGCTGGGGAGGCAGGGCTTCCCTGTTTCATCCTCCGTGCGGTGTGTGACCCGGTAGAGCGCAGCGTGGATTCGGACCTCTTTTCCTGTCTGGGGGAAGACGGACGGATCCTATGGTCATCACTCCTGGACAAGCTCGCGCGACGGCCTTCCTTGCTTGGGAGCCTTTTGCGCACAAGAAGGGATTTCCTCCTTGCGCTTGACAGCCTCCACAACGCGTGGCGCATACAGGTCCGGATAGGGTTGCCGAAACAGCTCCTTTCACGGTAAGAAGGTTTTCAATACTCCAGTACTCCAAAACAATTCGTAGTAGAAGGGTGAAAGGCATGGAAAAAGGGGCGATCATTCTTGCACCGGACCGCAGCGCGCTTCAAAAGGTGTTCGGTATTCCCGTTATTCGCAGGATCGTGCTTCTGGCGCGGCAGGCGGAAATCTTTCCCGTGCACATCATCGGGCAGGTGGATCTCCTTGTCCCTCTTCTTTCGGATTTCCTTTCGCCAGCGTCTTTTCACCGGCTGGAGGATGCCTCGTCCTTGTCCCGGGTTGTCGAGAGCATTCGCTTTCCGGATCGGGCAAGGATACTGGCACTGAGGGCCGATACGGTAATCGACAGACTTTCACTTGCCCGTTTGCTGGAGACCGGGGGCGGGGTCGGACCCTGGGTTATGGGAACGGGAGAGCGCCAGGGGAATCGTCAAGTTTACTTCGGGAGGCCGGCTCAACTCCTGCCGATTCTCCCGGGACTCTGGGCGTCTGAATTCCCCGCTTCGAAAGGGGCGGAGACACTCGTCAAGGGCGCTCCAGGACTTCCCTGCCGGGCCGGGGAGGACGAGGAACAGGGAAGGGTTTCCGAAGCCAGGCTGCTTGCCGCGCTTTCTGCGCAGACCGAGGCGGACGACGGATTTCTGGCCAGGCACGTGGATCGTCGAATCTCCCGTTTTATAAGCGGCAGGGTGGCACGGACAAGGGTGAGCCCCAATCACATCACCCTCGCAGGCGTCGCGACCGGACTCGCCGGCGCCTTTCTCTTTTCACAGCCGGGGTACCTGCCGAAAGTCATGGGTTCTCTTTTCTTCCTGTTGTGTGTGATCCTGGACGGCGTTGACGGCGAAGTAGCCCGCTTGAAGCTTCGGGAGAGCCGGTTCGGCCATTATTTCGATATTGTGACCGATAACGTCGTGCATATTGCTCTGTTCAGCGGAATCGCCATCGGTCTCTTCCGCGACACAGGGGATGCCCGGTATTTGCAGGCACTATGGTTGCTCCTGGTGGGATTTGGAGCCTGCATCTTGGCCGTTTACTACTGCATCCTGAGGCGGACCGGGGAAAAAGCCGGGCAATTGCCTAAGACTCTCAAGCTCATGAGCCTCTTGAGCAATCGCGATTTTGCCTATGTCGTGCTGGTCCTTGCTGTTGCGGATCGGCTCAACTGGTTTCTGATCGGTGCGGCCATAGGCAGTTACGCCTTCGCCGGAGTCCTCATTGCTTTGAATATTTACGAGAACCGGACGGTGACCCAACAATCTCCATGACTGAATCCGAGACCATCCTCATAGTCACAGGGGATGATTTCGGCATCTCGCCTGCCGTTAATGCCGCAATTATCCGCGCTCACTCTGAAGGGATTCTGACCAGCGCCAGTCTCCTGGTGAACGGTTCGGCTTTCCATGAAGCAGCAACCCTGGCAAAACAGCACCCGCGTTTGGGGGTAGGCATTCACATCAGTTTGCTGCGAGGAAAAGCCCTCCTATCACCGGCTGAGCTGCCCCCCATCGTCGACCGCGCAGGGAATTTTCCGGAAGCTCCTGTTTCTGCGGGATTCAAGTATTTCTTCGATCGCAGGGTTAGGGGTCCAATGGAAAAGGAAATTGAGGCCCAGATACGGCGATTCCTGGACACCGGGCTGACTCCGACACACATTGATGGACATCTCCACATTCATGTGCACCCGGTCATTCTGGATATCCTGCTGAAACTTGCCGTGAAGTATTCTGTGCCTGCCTTTCGACTTCCCCGAGACAGTCTCGGGGTGAACCTCAAAGTGGATCGACGGAACCTCTGGTTGAAATCGCTCTACGCCATCATCTACGGCGCCCTTTGCACCTATGCTTCCAAAAGAATGCAGGACAAGGGAATCCTCTTCCCCAACCGTTTCTTTGGGCTCTTGGCGAGCGGCCACATGAAGGAATCCTACCTGCTCGCCCTGATCGAAGGCCTTGAGCCCGGAGTAACGGAAATCGGGATGCATCCCGCCCTTTCTCCGCCCGCTGAAGTGAAAAGATGGGTCCCGGACTACGAATTTGCCTCCGAACTGAGGGCCTTGCTGAGCCCTAAAGTGAAGGAGAAGATTCGCAGCAGAGGGATCCGACTGGCCAACTACCGCACCCTAGCAGCCTGTTCTTCAAAACTTGACCTGCGGTGAGGAGACAGCCCTGCATCCACCGGAGGAGGGGAATCAGCTACTCGGTCAATTTGATATTCGGCCGGGATACGGAAACGCCGTCTGTCTTTGTCTCAACGCTCGCATAGCTTTTCTTCCATGATGGCCCGCCTCCCCCTTCCGGCCACCAAGGGCAATATCGCCTCCTGGATCGTCAATCTATCCCAGAGAAAGGTGTCTCGCGCGGGGCGGGTCATGGAAAATTTTGATGATTACTGAGAAAGGCGCAACGTTTCGGGTGATGATGAAATCCGCATGGGGTGCGCCATCACGCCTCCAGCCTCAAAAGGCAAGGGCGTCTCCGGCCATGGAGAGGAAACGTTTCACCGTCCATGGTTCCTGCGCAGCACCCCGGCAGGAATACCAGCAGCGATCACAACGGGTAGGCTCGAAGATATCCGGGCGCCATTCCTCAAAGTCACAAAAGGCGGGATGGTCGGAACAGCGTTTGATCATCCCATCGGGAGTGACCTGGACCCAATTGAGTCCGGCCGTGCAACCCGGGACGCTCCTGTGCCTGAAGAATTCCGGAATCCTGTTTAAATAATAGTCGCTGGTGGTCAGGACGTGACGGTTTCTTTTCATCTCTTTTACTTCATCGATGATTTTCTTTAAGGCCGGCAATTCGTCCTCTCCGATCATGTGGGTTTCGTTGTTGGTGCGCCAGCAGTTGTAAGTACTTAGGGAGACTTTGACTCCCAACTGTGCGGCTTCAGAGAGGATGCGGGGAATCTCTCGAAAGTTTCCCCTTTTGATCACCACATTGAAACACAGGTTGACACCGCCCGCCCCGAGTTCAGGGGCAACCTTGAGAATGTGCCGGGCCAGACCGGGGAGACCGCGAGCTTCGTCATGCCTCTCATCCAGGTAATCGAGGGAGATAGACAGCTCATCGAGCCCGGCTTCCCACAACCCAAGTCCCCGATCCCGGGTCAGCAACCATCCGTTTGTAATCAGGGAGATATACAGAAAACTGGAATGACCTCTCAGATCCCTTATCACCCGGACCAGATCCTCCCTAAGGAGCGGTTCTCCTCCTGTAAGGCTTACCGACAGGGGCTGGAGTTTCTTCACCACGGGAACATAGTCCGCCAGCTCGGGCGTGGCCTCTCTTACCCAGTAATCACAGAAGTCGCAACGGGCATTGCATCTCTTGGTGACTTCCAGGTTGATGTTGAACAGCCCGCCTCTCACCAGGTATCGGAAAAACCGGTAGCCCCCGCTGATCATTTCAGAAACACGTAGCTTTCTAGACATGGGATACCCATCCTTTCCTTCAGGGAATCACGATAGGTCCACCATTCTTCCCCCTTTGAGAACACGAAACCGCCGCCCTTTCCACTGTACCGTGTTCACAAAGAGGCTCAGGAGCCATATGAGGGTGTTTATCAAGTCGTTCAGGGGGGTCAACCACAGGTAGCGGTTTATTTCACGGTTGCGAACGGCGGTATGATTGAGAACCGCGGCACTCGTGATCCGTATGCTGCACGTGAGCAAAAAGATCCCTGCTGCAACAAGAGAAAACCGTTCCGCCAGGAGGAAGAGCAAAGCGATGAAAACCTGGTGGGTCACAGCAGAGGCGAAATACCCCCACGGCCGGCAAGCCCTCTGGGTGATGCCTGCCCGGAGTTGATGCCGGAGGTAATCCCTCAAGGTCTTTGTCCCGGAAACCTGATCCACCAGACAAGGGGAAAGGGCCACACGATACCCCATTCTGTGGATCCGGTTCCCCATCTGATAGTCATCCGCAAGAAAGTCCAAGAGCACCTCTATGCCGCCCAGGTTCTCCAGAATCTCTTTGCCGGTGCACAGGGTGGCCCCAAAAGCATAAGACAAGCCTTCCACCTTCCGGTCAAAAAGGACATGAGGCATGAAATGAGTCTGCACGGTAAGGGCTTCGAGGGCAGCAGGGATGTTGTCAATATGGGCATTGCGATAGAGAGAAGTGACCAGTCCTACTTTTTCCTGCAAGAAGGTGCCTACCACGTGCCTGAGGTAACACGGGGGCACCCGCATATCGCTGTCGCTGATGACCAGGATAGGATATCCGGCCTTCCGGACGGCGCCGATAAGGTTCCCGATTTTATAGTTAGGCCCCGTGTCCGGATCGGCAGTCACCCACCGGATATCCCTCTGAGGAAACCGGGCCTTCAGCTTTTCGAGAAGAATGATCGACGGGCCTGAATTGCCGGGAAGGGCAAATATGATTTCAAAAGCGGGATAATCCTGAACACAGAAAGTGCTCAGATTTTCGAGGTCTATCCCCCCAGCATCCGCCAGAGGTTTGAGGACGGAAATCGGGGGCAAGGGCTGAGTCAGGCTTTCCCGTCCTTGGCTTCTCTGAAAAAAGGCCCAGGTGCAATAGGCGCCGAACAGGGCGTAACCCACGGAGAGAATGAGTAGAAACAGGAGAAGAATCCGTACGGCTTCCATGGATGAAAAGGAACCTTCTTTAAGGGTTACCCTCGATGGCGCGCTGCTGCACGCGCATTCTCTCCAGAAGAGCCTCGTACGACTCCCGCTGGATGAACCTCGCAAATGATTTGCGATAATTCCCCACAATGCTGACCCCGTCGATCACCACGTCCTGCACGAGCCCGCCCTCTTTCAACGGTGATATCAAATAGTTCACGGAAATCTCCTCGTTGGTCCTGAGGTTCATGGTTTCTACGAGAATTCCGTCCTTGCCGGGATCTTCCTTGAGGTAGAGGATTTTTTCCTGCCTGAGAAAGTCCAGAACCAACCGTGTGTAGGAATCCTGAAAGAGATCGCGAAAAATTTCTTTAAACTCGCGACGCCGGCTGTCGCTGAGCTGCTTCCAGGAGGAGTCCAGGCTTTGCACCGCCATCTTGTCCAGGTCAAAGTTTTCGGAGATGATTTTTTTGATGGCGATCCTTCTTTTCTCCCTGAACTCAGGTCCCTGGAGCTGAGGCTGAGCCTGGACGGCCATCACGGCTTCGAGCATGTCCCGCACCCGGTCCAC
>JARRRH010000118.1:0-6457 GCA_037380925.1 Deltaproteobacteria bacterium
TATTGCTTGTAAAACATGCCATTTTGTGTTATTTCTCCTCCTCAAAGACCAAGGAGTTCTGAGGGGGAAGACATGGGATATAAGAAGTGGGGCAGAGAGATCAGCTTTGCGGATTTGGCCTTCAGTAAGTCTTTGGAGCACAACCGCAGCCTGAAGATGATGGATAGGATCAACAAGGTTGTGAAGTGGAGGAACATAGAGGCGTTATTAGGGGAGCACTATGAGGTAGGTACGAGCAAAGACGGAGCGGACGCATACCCGCCTGTGATGTTGTTGAAGGCTTTGTTGCTTCAAAAATGGTTCCGGATTCCCTCGGATCCTGAACTGGAGAACCAGATAAATGATAGGATCTCTTTTAAGAAGTTTTTAGGTCTTCCGTTGGATAAGCCCTCGCCTGATCATTCCACCTTTTCGAGGTTCCGGAGCCGGTTGAGCAAGGAGGCGATGATTAAGCTGAACAATGAGGTGCTGCAAGAGTTTGCGAAGAGGGGGTTGAGCATTAACGAGGGGATAGCGGTTGACGCGAGGTTGGTGAAGTCTGCAAGCAAGCCATTGAGCAATGATGATTTAAAGAAGGTAAAAGAGAAGAGGGATGCCCCTGGCGGAAACCTGGATAAGAACGCGAACGTGCTGAAGTTCAGTAGGGATTTGGAATCGGATTGGACCGTTAAGAATGATGAGCCTCACTATGGTCTTAAGGAACATGCATCAGTGGATGTGAACAACGGTTTCATATTAGCCACCACGATGACACCTGCACCGGTGCATGATACCAACTATCTTCCCTGTTTAGTGATAGCGAGCTGTCATACTAAGGATCCTATCGGGAAGGTGTATGCGGATAAGGGGTATTATGGGGAGCCGAATCGGTCATTTCTGCATCTCAATGAAATAGAAGATGGAATCATGCGGAAGGACACGATAGGTGCGAAGATAACAGAGATTGAGATAGAGCGGAACAAGAAGATATCCAAAAAGAGATATATCGTTGAACAGTATTTTGGATTGAGCCATCTCTATGATGGAGCTTATCGTGCCAGGTTTACCGCGATGATGAAGAACATCTGGGACGGCATGTGCCGGCAGATGGCATTCAACATGTTTAGGGGATCAAAGTTGCTGGCTGCCACCTAAGAAGTGGGGAGAAGTGTGCCCAAGCAATAAAATGGGCACATAAAGGTGAAGCATAGGCCGCATAGGGCCGCCATTGAACGAGGAAAACAGCAAAAAAGCTAAGGAATATTGGGCAGGCACGAATAGGTTGATGACAATTTTTGGACAAAATCGTTATTCAAGGAACACGATTTACTTTTAACGGAAAATTCAAAGCTTTCGCGATGAAAGAAAGCCTGGAAGACTCGTAGAAGAGCGGAAGGATGAGGTTTCTTTGGACTTTTGCAGTGGCTTGCACTGCAATTATATTTTGCTCTGCAAGACTTGCGTTCCCCCTAGATGTGACTCTCGCCTGGGATGCAAACACCGAATCAAATATTGCCGGCTACAAGATCTATTATGACACGGACTCGGGTCAGCCCTATTACGGCACGGGCGCTGAGCAAGGCGACTCGCCCATTGACGTGCCCCTTTCTTTGGATGAGAACCCCGACCCCAACACCGTCCAATACACAGTGCTGGCCCTTCCCGCAGAGACGTATTATTTTGCTGTGACGGCTTATGATAATGAGGCCCCTTCTAACGAAAGCGGTTACTCCAATGAGGCATACAGCGGTTCCACTCCCGACAACATTCCACCGCTCATATCCAACGTTAGAGTGATACCTCCGAGTTACACGACAGCAGTGATCACATGGACCACCGATGAACCAAGCAACAGTCAGGTGCTATACGGAACCCTCAGCGAAAGTTACCCTTACAACAAAAGCAGTATTGATCTAGTCACCAGCCACTACATCACTCTAACCCAGCTGCAGACCAACACCACGTACTATTTCGTGGTCTGTTCAACAGATGCTTCTGGAAACGGGCCAACCACTTCAGCGGAGCAGACCTTCATCACCGATGCTCTTTCTGACACGACTCCCCCGGTCATATCCGACGTCCGAGCGACACTGACCTCTTACACGACCGCCGTGATAACCTGGACAACCGATGAAGCAAGCAACAGCCAGGTGCATTACGGAACCCTCCGCGGAAGCTACTCTTATACCAGAAGCGATATTGGTCTGGTCACCAACCATTACATAACCCTCTCCCAGTTAGAGCCCAACAGCACATATTATTTCGTGGTCTGTTCAACAGATGCTTCTGGAAACGGGCCAACCACTTCAGCGGAGCAGGCCTTCGCCACCAACGCTCCTTCCGACACGACTCCTCCATCGGTCTTCCAATATCCGAGTATTGATTACGCGAATCGGACAATCGATGTGACCTTCAGCGAACCGAACATGCAAAATGCAGAGAAGGAGTCGAATTACGCGTTCAGCCCTCCACTGCAGTTTCATTCTCGAGGGGCACCGAATGACATCGATCCATTAGACAGCAGCAGCTATCGCTTGTACATGAGCTACCTTCCCAGCAGCACGATTTACACACTCACACTGAGCAACATTACAGACCAAGCGGGAAACCCGCTGACCCCCAGCACTGTCAGAATAAACGACAATGATGATGACGGCATGGCTGACGACTGGGAGACGGCAAACCGGATTGACAATGCAAAAGAGGATGCTGATTCAGACGGACTGGTTAACTTGGAAGAGTTCCAAAACCTCACGGATCCAAACAGCTGGGATACGGACGGCGATGCGCTGCCGGATGCCTGGGAAGTTGTCTATGGCCTAGACCCCAGGGATGCTGACGGGCCCGATGGCGGAGACGGAGACATCGACCATGACGGTTGGTCCAATTACGAGGAATATGTCAACGACACCAACCCTGTGGATGGGGCACCGCTGCTCGAGCTCCCAGCCCCTGAGATTGTCGAAACCATTCCGCACAACAGTGCCGGAATAACGGACATCTACCGCGTGCCAAAGGAAACTTCTTTTTCTGTTCGAATAGAAGCCTCCGCTGGAGTGAACATAACCGATGCGGGAAGTGTTGTTTTTACCATAGACGACGGCGTGAATAATTCATACCAAAGAGGGTTAGGGGATGATGTGGTCAAAGTGGTAAAACTTTCCGACGATGCTGATACAGGCGTGACCAAGCTGTGGGTGGTATATGATCGAGCAGGGGATACGTATGGGGACTTTCCCTTCGACGCCTACATCACCATCACGGTCGCTGTGAAGGATGCAATGGGCCTCCAAGACGTGCAGGGGACTTACCACTTCAAAATCGAGAGTGAGATGGCGCATCTGGAAGCCAATGATCCGGCGAACCTCCCAGATACAAGCGTGGTCGACAAGTCAGACCCTGCTATCGACGGAATTGTCTGGGATGCTGGTGTTGAAGTCAACAGTGGAGAGCTCAGAGGGGCCAAAATCGTTTACAACAGCTCCGAGCCCACCACCCCTCGATTTGGTCCGGTATATGAGCTGCCTGCGCTCACCGGGGAGGGTACAGATAAGCTGGGAAAAGGGAACAAGTCGAATAAAAACGGCCCGCCTGCGCATTCCAAAGCCAAGGCAAACCGAACCGAGGTCAAGGCTGTAGGATTTGGTATGAACCTCCAACCCCCAACCGTGTTCAATACTCCCGTGAAACTCTTTATTCCCTGCCCGGGTTATCAAGACGTGAGCACTTTGAGCGTTTTAATCTACAACGGCAAGGAATGGGTTCTGGCATGCGACTGCAATGGCAATGTCATGCCGGATGGGGAAGGGTGGATGGTTCCCGGGTCGCGGGTGAACAATAACTTCATAGATAATCCGATCAATGATCCTTCAACCATCGAGATACAGGTGTACCACTTCTCGGGAGCCCAGGCGGGCGAAGTCAAGGAGACAGGCGATTTAGCCATCGATGGTGGAGGCTCGTGTTTCATCACAGCAGCCGCCGGGGTTCGCTCTTTTAAAGGCAATAAGGAACTTCTAGGGATGCTCAGCGATGTCACCGCTTTGGTTCCGCAGTTTGGAAAGGCATTCGTTGCGGCAGTCGCACTGGGTGCAGGCTTCGTCCTTAGCCTATGCATTATTAGGACGAGGTGGCATGGTGCGATATAAGTCGTTTATCCTAACTCTAAGACACCAATAAATTGATCACGACGCAAAAACCTCCTCCTCCACAACTCCTTCAAGTTGAGCTGCTATTTTCACACCGTCTCCATAGATGCTCTCTTTGGAGGCTCTACCACCACAACCTAATGGCGCCGCTTTTCATGCTTTCGTGAGCTGCCTACATGCTATATCGGCCAAAAACCACTTAGGATTTAAGGTTTGTTCTGCTAATCGCTCGATTTTGGAGGTGGCCCAGGCTTTCCACTACGATAAGATGTCAATTCAATGCGGTCAGTTCAGCGATTGTGTTTCCCTCTCCTTGGCATCATGGACATCTCGTGCTTCCCGTACTTCGTGCTACTACAAGGCCTGCTGTAGTTGTCTTCTCACCTCTTACCGTCGTGGCGACCTCGCATCTCGTGTCTGTCCCCGTGCCTGTCCCAGTGCTTCTTCTGCTCCCACGTCTTCCAATTCCTCTGTAGATCCACATGCCGAATGCGTTCATGGTGCCGCACCGAGTGACGAAAATCTGGAGGTAAATTGCGTACCACATGGGGGACTCTGCGACCTTCGATATTATCCCATGGTCCATTGTAGCCTCTCGCTCGATACCAATACCCATGGTGGGGCCGGTACCAATAGCCGTGGTAAAAGAAGATGTCCACCCCAACATCGGGCGCAAAATACACATATGTTCCTGGTATCACTACAACTGGAGGCGGAGCAGGGATAACAACTTGCGGCGCGGGCACACCGATTCCAATGCTTAGGTTTACCTCCGCGGACCTAACTGGTGCGTAGCCTGTCATCATAACGAATACGATCCCTATAAAAAAGGCTGTTATTGCTTTCGTCTTCATAGCACAATCCCCCTGTCTCCCCCTGGGGAGAAAGATTGATACAACAGGTCAACTTGCCGATTATGAATTACGCAAGATGCATGCCATTTTATCCTCCTGGAGATCCAACAATAATTCAGGTAGTTAGAGAAGGACGGGAATTCAGATGTGTCACATATTGTCGGCAGGGGTCAAAAATTGTGAAAAAGGGTATTGGCTTACACTTGTTCACCTGGAACATGCCCGCGTTGTTAACACAGTTTAAGAATGAACATACAACCGCTTGGCATCCGCGATTGACCTCATATATCTATCGGCCGTATCCCACATCTTATCACCAGAACAGATTAGGGGATTCGAGGCGGAGGTCAAACGTCTACTTGTACCCCGTGGCAAGCTGGCGATTGTGGAAATCGTGAAGCACGCCACGCCTTTTGGGCCGCCACTGAATATGCGAGCCTCACCGGAGGACCTGAAGCATGCTTTGCGGCTGGCTCCCTTGGGAGCGGTGCAAGTGGGTGAACACTTTTATATGCAACTCTTCGAGAATCATCCCGGTGTATGATTTGACGTGTCGTCCATTGGTGGACTGAGCATCCAACTATCGGGTTGAGGTTACACCTAATACTCGCGCGTACCGGCAGGCATTAAAGACTTGACGCGCGAATCGCTTGTTTGAGAAGCGGCCTGGACAATAGGTTTCGATAAGCCATCGAGACTCTCTGGCTGACTGAGACCAGGTCAAACTCTTTTGTTCCCCTTACCTCTATCGGCTATTGCGGTACGGACCTCAGAAATTCTGCAAAATTAAGCCTTCCTTCTTCGTTCCTGGCAAGAGTAGGTAAAATCTTTCAACATTTACCACCAGGTTTCCTCATTCAGTAGGTATTTTGTTACACACATCTTTCCCTGCATTTAAATGTCCACCCTAACATATTGCAGATACAACAAAAAACTGAGATGCATATTTTGGCACATTTCTGGCACCTGTCCAGATAAGCAATAAAGTGGCCCTCAACTTCAAGACCATAAAATGAAGCCCGGGATGAACAAGGCTCTCCCGAGGTTATCATCAAACAGGAGGAAGTTTTGAGTGGCACTTAAAAGGCTTCTCGGGTGTGCGTGCATCTTTTACTTGCAATCTCTTCAGTGTTTACAAAAAGCACAAAAGGGATGAGCACTTTGAGGGATAACGGCATTTTGGGAAGCCAATAAGAGAAAAAACGCCTTTCTGAGGCGTTACAAATAAAGGCCACAGGAGGAATAAGTGGTTTCGGCAGCTACTGTCATCCTCATAGGGTTGTCTGCTTCAGTTGTATTGGTCTGCATTGCCTTCATTATGCACCGTTATAACCGGAGAAAAAGCGAAGACCATGATATAGCCTATTGACGGGGCCCCGGCGGACAAGGATCAGTACTCGAAAGTGACCAAGGCTCCCTTAGATTAGACGTAAAAGGATTCTGTCTAGAGCCATGCCTGGGCAATCATTTTGGGGC
>JARRRH010000119.1:0-9220 GCA_037380925.1 Deltaproteobacteria bacterium
GTTCAACCAACATTTAACAGGTGTTTCAAACCCCTCTGAAAAGACTGTCGCAAGACTCGGAGCACGAAAATCAAGATCTAAGATGGCAATTTTAAAACCCTTTTTAGCCAAAATTACTGCCAAATTGACAGCAATCACAGTCTTTCCAGTTCCACCGAGTGAAGAATGAATTGAGATTGCTTTCCCCCTCATTGTTTTGCCTCCAAAGATGGCTCGATATAAAAATAGACGTCGCGACCCTCTCTTTTTTTCTTGAGATAACCAAGCCGCACCAATTGATTTGCCGACGCAGTTTCCACTGCTCTAAGCCTTTTTGTTTCTTTCGCGATTTCTTCAGCCGTTGCCTTCTCCATCTTATATAGAACCATCACCGTTTTCCTCAAGGATGTAGGCAACGATAGCAAAGACAAGCCCGCGGCGACCACCCGTCCTCCCCCTTCTCCCCCTTCGGGACCCAGGTCGATAATGTAATCCGCCTCTTTGATCAATTCCATGTTGTGTTCAATCACAGCCACGGTGTTTCCCTGGTCCACGAGCGCCTGTAGCACTTCGGTGAGTCTCTTTACATCCGCGATGTGCAGTCCGGTGGTGGGCTCATCCAGTATGAAAAGGGTGCGACCCCGCGACGGCTTGGCCAGTTCTTCAGCCAGCTTGATGCGCTGGGCCTCCCCACCGGAAAGGGTCGGGCTGGGCTGCCCGAGACGAAGGTATCCCAGGCCGATTTTGCAGACCACTTCAGCCCCCCGGCGGATAGAGGGAATGGCTGCGAAAAAGCTTGCAGCCTCTTCAAAAGTGAATTCAAGAATTTCGGAGATGTTTCTGCCTTTGTACACAACATCGAGGGTTTCCTGGTTGAAGCGCCGTCCGTCGCAGGCCTCGCAGTGCACATAGACATCGGGAAGAAAACTCATGACCACCTTTATAGCGCCGTGCCCTTTACACGTCTCGCATCGCCCTCCTTTGACGTTGAAGGAAAAACGCCCGGGTTTGTAACCCCTTGCGCGGGCTTTGGGTGTAGCGGCAAGAAGCGTCCGAATGTCATTCAAGAAACCCACATATGAAGCCGGTACGGATCGGGGTGTGCGTCCTATGGGACTATGATCCACTTCCAGGACCCGGTCCAGGGTATCCCATCCGCGAATGTCCTTACAGTCTCCGGACCTGTCTCGACGGCCAAGGAGCCGGTTTCGCAAGCCTTCGTAAAGGGTCTCCTTGAGAAGTGTGGATTTACCGGACCCCGATACCCCGGTGATGCAGATCAAGGTGCCGAGGGGAAAATGGGCGGTGATGTTTTTGAGGTTGTGTCTCACTGCGCCTCGGACCTGTAGGCAAAGCCGTGACTTGTAAGGTCGAAGGCGGGATGTGAGCTGGTGCGGGTGACCGTTGAAAAAAGCGCCGGTCACGGATTCCGGAACCGCCTTGAGATCCCTGAGTGTCCCGCTGGCAACCAAAAGCCCGCCGTCCCGGCCCGCGCCCGGCCCGAGATCAATGATGTGGTCGGCCTCCTTTATGGTTTCTTCGTCATGTTCCACCACCAGCACGGAATTGCCGCGATCTTTCAGCTCTCGGAGTGCGTCCAGCAAAAGGCGATTGTCCCTGGGGTGGAGCCCTATGGTCGGCTCATCCAGAATATAACAAACGCCGGTTAAATTCGAGCCGAGCTGGGCAGCGAGACGGATGCGCTGGGCTTCGCCTCCGGAAAGAGTGTCTCCACTCCTGCTGAGGGAAAGATAGGACAGGCCGAGTCGATTCAGAAAGGCCAAGCGAACCAGGATTTCGTCCATGATCGGGTCGGCGATCGGCATCTCACGAGGCGCAAAGGAGAAACTCTTCAGTATGTCATAAAGACCTTGGGCCGGCCGCTGTACGAGGTCCCAAATGGAATGGCCCTTCACGGTCACGGCGAGTGCTTGAGGCCTGAGACGGCTTCCGCCGCATGTAGGGCACATCTTTGAATTTTTACCATCCGGGGATCCCAGGCGACCCAGGCCTTCGCATCGGGGACACGCCCCCTGCTTGCTGTTGAAAGAGAAAAGGCGGGGGTCAAGGGCCTGGACCCCGATGCCGCAAACAGGACAGATCCCTTTAAGGCTGAACGCTTCCTCCCGACCTTGGCCGTCTACGAGGATGAGATTGCCGGCTCCCTCCGCAAGCCCTTGATGGACCATGAATTCGATATCCTCAGCGGGAAGTCGTCCTATAATGAGTTCTATGGTGTGTTCATGGTATCGGCTCAGGGACATTTTCTCCTTGAGGGGAGTCCAAGTGCCGTCGATGCGGGCTTCTCTGTAACCCTGGCGGAAGGCCCTGGCCAGGAGATCTTTATGGAATCCTTTACGGCCGGCGATCTTGGGGGCAAGCATCCGGGCTCTTTGATTCCGGTAACGGTCCCGGATCTGGTCCACAATGTTTTCCGCACTCTGGGCCGTGAGTTTTCGGCCACATCCCAGACAGTGCTGGGAACCCAGTTTGGCGTAAAGCAAACGGAGGAAATGATAAATCTCTGTGAGGGTGGCCACAGTGGAGCGAGGACTGGCATGGCTGATCCGTTGCTGAACAGCGACTGTGGGAGAAAGGCCGGAGACAGCGTCCACCTCAGGTCTTTCAAGGACCCTGACGTACTGACGAACGTAAGGAGCGAGGCTTTCCAAGTACCGCCTCTGGCCTTCTGCGAAGAGAATGTCAAAGATCAAGGTGGATTTGCCGGAACCAGATACACCTGTAACCACTACCACCTGTTGCCTCGGCACTGTAACGTTCAGATTTCTGAGGTTGTGTTCCCTGGCGCCTGTGACGGCGATCTCGTCAGTCCTTTTGGAAGTCGATAAGGAGACGGGGTTCTTTTGGGGAGCCGCCTGCTTCAGCCGGCTCGGCCGGCCAAGATACGCTTTCAAGAATCGGCCTGTGTGGGATTCCTGTTGTGCCGCCACTTTTTCCGGGGGACCGAAGGCTGTCAGGTAGCCTCCGCCATCACCGCCTTCCGGGCCCAGGTCAATGACCCAATCCGCTGCCTTGACCACATCCATATTGTGCTCAATGACCAGGACCGTGTTTCCCTGATCCACGAGTTCCTGGATGGAGGACAGGAGCTTTCTCACATCCTCAAAATGCAAGCCCGTGGTAGGCTCGTCAAAGATGAAGAGGCGGGAGCCACCTTGATCGGATCTGAGAAACTGGGAGAGTTTCAACCGCTGTGCCTCTCCGCCTGACAAGGTGTTTATGGGCTGACCGAGCCGCATGTACCCGAGCCCCACATCAACCAAAGGCTCCAGGGCGGTTCTCACCTTGGGCTGGTCTGCAAAAAAGTTCATGGCCTGATCCGCGGTCAGGGAGAGGATGTCGTCTATGTTTTTTCCTCTATAGTGAACGTCCAGGATTTCTTTTTTGAAACGTCGGCCCTCGCAGTCCGGACAAGTGATGAAAACATCGGAAAGGAACTGCATTTCCACCTTTTCATACCCGGCGCCCTGACAGGTCTCGCAACGGCCTCCGGCCACGTTGAAAGAGAAGTGGTGGGTCTGGAGTCTCCGCGCTCGAGCCTCTTGTGTACCGGCTAAAAGGCGACGGACAGGATCCATGGCGCGGATGTAGGTGAGGGGGTTGGATCTGGGCGTGCGTCCGATGGGTCTTTGATCCACCAGGATCACATCATCAATCTTTTCAGATCCCTTAATGCCGGCATGAGCTCCAGGTCGACCCTGGGGATCTCCTTTAAGGCGCTTGATGCCTTTGTAAAGGACCTCTTCAGCCAGGGTGGATTTTCCCGATCCGGACACGCCGGTGAGGCAAACAAAGAGCCCCAAGGGCAGTTCAAAATTGATTGCTTTGAGATTGTTCTCCGAGGCTTTCTTCACCACCAGCCATTGCTTGCTTTTGGGTTTGCGTCGCGTACCGGGTTGGGGAATAGATCTTTTTCCCCTGAGGTATTGCCCTGTCAAGGAATCGCCAACCCGAGCCGTAGGGCCGAAATACATCACCTTCCCGCCCTGCTCACCCGCACCCGGCCCCAGGTCCAGCATGAAATCACTGTGGCTGATGATTTCAGGATCATGCTCGACTACAACCACCGTGTTCTGCAAGTCCCTCAGCCCTTTCAAGATGCGGATAAGCCGGTGGTTGTCCCTTGGGTGAAGGCCGATGCTCGGCTCATCAAGAATATAAAGGGTATTGACCAGGGAAGAACCTAGGGCGGAGGTGAGCGCCACCCGCTGGACCTCCCCGCCGGAGAGGGTGCGAGATTGGCGCTCCAGGGTGAGATAGCCCAGGCCGACTTCTTTGAGATACCGGAGCCTGTTGCTGACCTCCCGGAGGACCAGGAGGCTGGCCCTGTCCTCAGGGGGGACGCCAAGGGTTGCGAAAAAATCAGCGGCCTCAGAAACGCTCAGTTTATATATCTCTCCGATGGTTCGATTTCCCAACCGATACAGAAGAGCCTCTTTCTTGAATCGGGTGCCATGGCAGTCCGGGCACGTAAAGGTGCTTCGGTACCGGGAAAGGTAGACCCGCACATGCATTTTGTAGGTCTTGGTTTCCAGCCAATTGAAAAAACCCCGTATGCCGTAATAGGTTCTGTCCCCTTGGATGACGGCCTCCTGTTGGGCCTTGGGCAGATCTTGAAAAGGCACGTTCATGGGGATGTTCTTGCGCCTGCAAAAGGCTTTCAGATCATCGTATTCCAACCGGCCTTGTTCTCGTCCCCCCCAGGGCTTGATAGCTCCCTCTGCAAGGGAGAGGGAAGGGTCTGGAATGATGAGATCCAGATCCATGTCCAGGGTTCGGCCGAATCCCCGGCATGTTTCACAAGCCCCAATAGGGCTGTTGAAAGAGAATAGGTTGGGAAGGGGGGTTCTGTAAGCGATCTTGCAGCGGGGGCATTCCAGGTTGCTGCTGAAAGTTAAGTGCTGGTAAGGTTGGTTAGGTTTTTGCTGGGACCGCGGCGGCTTAATCCAGGCATCCAGGCGACCGCCTCCGAAACGAAAGGCTTGCTCCAGTGAGTCCACAAGCCGTTTCCGTTCTGAATGCTTCAAGAAGGCACGGTCAGCCACTACGTGGACGTCCTTTTCCTCATACCCCTGCAATCCTTGTTCAACGGGCCTGATCTCACCCTCTTGGAGCAATCGTCCGAAGCCCAAGCGGCCCAGTTCTCTTTCCCGCTCCTTTGGCGCGGCGCCGTTTGCGGCACTCGGAAAGGTGATGACCACTTCAGACCCCACGGGGAAACGGCTCAGGCGTTTCCACACATGCTCAGGGCTTTCGGGAACGACGGGTTTGCCGCATCCCTTGCAGAAAAGTTGACCCATCCGGGCATAGAGAAGCTTTACATAGTCCGTGATCTCCGTCATGGTGCCCACGGTGGACCGGGAGGTACGGACCGGGTCTTTCCGGTCTATGGCTATAGCCGGCGGGATATTCTCAATGCGATCGACCTGAGGGCGATCCATACGTTCCATGAATTGTCGCGCATAAGGAGAAAAGGTTTCCACATATCGGCGCTGCCCTTCCGCGTAAAGCGTGTCAAAAGCCAAGGACGATTTCCCTGATCCGCTCAGCCCGGTGACCACCGTGATCCGATTCAAGGGGATTTCCAAATTCAGGTTCTTCAGGTTATGTTGCCGGGCACCCGCGATGCGGATGACCTCAGGGCTTACCTTTGTTCTGCTCGTCATCAACGGTTCCTAGAAATAAGGTTCATCCGGGAAGAAAACCCTTTGGGGCCGTCTTTTTCCGATGAGTTGATCGTCCTTCTTGTCATTCGTACTCATTTGCCGGATGAACCAGAGATAATCAATATCTAAAAAATTAATATAAACATAAAAACACCGCAGTGGAATAGTGGCGAGTCGTCGGGAACTCAATCGCAACACGATCTTGCGCACCTTCCTATCTCCTTTTTTTGTTGACAAACCACCTTGTTAATTTATTCTTTGTTAAGAATCATTTTCCTTTAATACCAAGCAAGTGACTGAACAGCAAACTCGCCTTAACAAGATGCTGGAAACGCTAAGGGAGCATCATTTCCGCATCACGCCCCAGCGCATTGCTGTTCTCAGAATTCTGGCTTTCAGTGAGGAGCACCCGGGAGTTGAGCAGGTTTATGAAAAGGTGAAAAAGGCTTTTCCCACGACAAGCCTCGCCACGGTTTACAAAACAGTGGCGCTTCTCAAAGAACTGAATGAAGTATTAGAGCTGGGTTTTCCGGAGGGCAGCAACCGCTATGACGGTAACAAACCCTACCCCCACCCACATCTGATTTGCACAAAATGCAAGAAGATTATGGACCCGGACTTGGAGAGCCTCGAGGGGCTGAAGAAAGAGTTGACTTCAGAAACAGGTTTTCAGATTACCAGTCATCGCCTTGATTTTTTTGGTATTTGTCCTGATTGCCAGGGAAAGAGCCAATAATGGCTTGCATAGCGCAAGATGGTGAGATTTACCCGTTTCTAATAGACGGATGGCTCTTCCCCCGTTTCTATTAACTTATCCAACCAAGAAAGGAGGTTGCCTATGCCTGAAGAATTCAAAGCGGGTTGTGCAAGGCCCACAGGCGGCCCTGTCGGCGAACCGCAGGCGAAAGGCACAGAGGAATCAACACAGACAGTGAAGAAGGAGGTGAAATCCATGGTGATGATCGGAAGAAAGGCACCGGATTTTGAGGCACCGGCATATCTTGAAGGGAAGTTCGTGAATGTGAAGCTTTCTGAGTATCTGGGCAAATGGGTCCTTTTGTGCTTCTATCCCGGGGATTTCACCTTTGTCTGAGCGACGGAGATTTCGGCAGTTGCTGAAAAATACCCGGAGTTTCAGAAGCTCGGCGCGCAGGTCCTTTCCATGAGCATTGACAGCGTGTTTGTGCACAAAATGTGGAACGACAACGAGTTGTCCAAGATGGTCAAGGGAGGCGTGCCTTTTCCCATGCTTTCCGATGCCGGCGGCAAGGTAGGAACCGTGTTCGGCGTTTATGACGACCAGGCGGGTGTGGAAACAAGGGGGAGATTCATTATCGATCCCGATGGTGTGATTCAGGGGTACGAAGTGCTGACCCCGCCTGTGGGCAGAAATGTAGCGGAATCGCTCAGGCAGCTTCAGGCTTTCCAGGTCGTCCGCGACAGCAAGGGCGAGGAGGCGACACCTTCGGGCTGGAAGCCAGGAAAAGCGACTTTGAAGCCGGGGCCGGATCTTGTCGGGAAGGTCTGGGAAGTCTGGAAGACGTCCATGGCTTTTGACTAATTTTTATCAGCCTGTCTTTGAGAACCAAGTCAATGGACCTGATGCCGTAAATCGGCTGGATTTTTCCGGGTGTGCTATTCTGGACAACCCGGCTGCCGGTATAACGGTTAGAAAATCCCCCCAAGCCCCCTTTGCCAAAGGGGGGCGAGGGGGCTATCTGCCAATTCCTCTACATGCGGCCGCGCCTCAGGATAGAGACCAGAAGCCAGAAGCCCATTACGCCAGCAACCACGTATCCGGCAAGACCTATGAGGGGTATGTCATGCCATTTTGGAGGGATGTCGGCATGGATGATGAGAGAAGAGCCTATGATCAGGGCGGCGATCACTACGGCAAAAGCGAGCCGGTTGCTGATCCGATCCAGGGTTGTGAGTAAGGGGCCGAGCCCCTTGTGCTCAAAACCGATTTTGAGATTGCCTTGCCTGGCCAACTTCAATGTGGCCTGAATATCACCGGGGAGCGTTTTAGCCAGACGAATCAGCTGGGCACCGTAACCGAAGAGGTCTTCAGCAAGCCGTCTCGGATGCAATCGCTCCCTCTGAACCCGCTCGACAAAAGGGCGGGCCCTTTCAATCATGTCGAACTCCGGGTCCAGTCCGCGACCCAGGCTTTCCAATGCGTTAAAGACCTTTATAAGAAACAGGATGTCCGGCGGCAGGCGGAGACGGTGCCTGGATGCCATGCCGAAGAGTTGGTGAATGAGCTTCCCGAACTCCAGTTGTTTAATAGGTTTGTAAAAGTGGCTGTCCATAAATTCACTCACATCCCGTTCCAGGAGGTGGCGATCAGGTTCCGCGTCCCAGGACGTGATGGTCAATAGAGCGTCCGTCACGACCGAAGCATCCTTTTTCGCGAGACCCACTAACAGGTCGGCAAGGTTTTCCCGGCTTTCACGGTCCAGACGGCCCACCATACCCATATCGAGAAAGCAGATCATGTTTTGCGGCAGAATCAGCAGATTTCCAGGATGGGGATCGGCGTGAAAGAAGCCGTGGACAAATATCTGCTTGAGGATCAGGTCGCCGCCTCGATGGGCGATCTCGGCCAGATCGTAACCGCGGCTTCGGAGGAGATCCAGAGAGGACGATTTAATGCCGTCGATATACTCCATGGTGAGCACCCTCGACGTGGTAGCTTCCCTATAAACCTTGGGAACATAAACGTCGGGGTCGTCAAGGAAGAGAGAAGCAAAGTGTTCCATGTTGGATGCCTCAACCGAGTAGTCCAACTCCCTTCCCATAATGTGGCTGAATTCTTCGACGATTTTGGTGGGCCTGTGGAAGTCCCAGCCCTCGAGGTGCTTCTCTATCAATGTGGCGAGATGAAAGAGAATCTCGAGATCCACTTCCACGGTTCGTCTTATCCCGGGGCGCTGAATCTTGATTGCCACCCGCTCACCGTCGGCGAGGCGGGCGAGATGGACTTGGCCGATGGATGCTCCTGCCAACGCACCCTTGTCAACCTCTCGGAACAATTCTTTGTGGGTGCCCTTGAGTTCCGTGGCAAGGACCTTTTCCACCTCCTCATAAGGAACGGGAGGAACCTCGTCCTGAAGTTTTGTCAGTTCGTGGATATATTCATTGGGCAACAGGTCCGCCCGCGCACTCAGCACTTGGCCCAATTTGATAAAGGTGGGCCCCAGCTCTTCAAGGGCCATGCGGAGACGTTCCGGTCTGGAGTGAGCGTCCAGCCTTTCCTGGTCCTTTCCAGAGAAAACGCGCCGCCCCAGGTCGAGGTATTGTTCGATTTTCAGACTGCTGATCAGGTCACCAAAACCGTATCTAAACAAGATGGTCAAAATATCTACGTACCGTTCCATGTGACGATAGGTTCGACTAATGGTGCCTATCTTGCGGATCATCATGGGAATCGCCTTTCAATCTCCCTCATTCCTGTCCAAAAACGGTTTTGCGATGTTGCAGGGGCATGGGGATCTCTTTTCAAAAACGAGGGGAAACGGGCAAAGACTCTCCAGAAAGGTGCCCCCAAGGCG
>JARRRH010000120.1:0-6444 GCA_037380925.1 Deltaproteobacteria bacterium
GTTGGAGATGAGAATATCCATCACTCCAACGCTCCAATACTCCACTCTTCTTTATCCCACAATGGGATCCATCTTCAGCGCAGGATGATCTTTCTCCTTCAGGAAAGGCATGATCTCCTCCTCGGTAATACCTACCGTCTCATCCGCGATGCGGTCGATCAGATCAGGAACGCCCATCTCCTTGCCCCGCGCAACCAGACGCTCGCGAATTTCCTCTTTCAAAGACTTGGGCATCCACACCATCCGAAGAAGTCCGCCGTCACCAAGGATGAATTTTCGTTGGCAGATGTTGTACTTGGAATGGCCCACAAAACCCGGAGAAGATTGCCCGCCTCCGATCACACCGGCCAGGGTGGTGAACTTCATCCCACATGGGGTTTCGCCCGTGTAGTCGCGATGAACCGTCATCACCCCATTGGCGCCGGGTAAGACGGCTGCGATGCACTCGCAGCATCCACAGGTGGTCATGGGGTCATGCGCAATGCTGTAAAAATTATAGTGGTCGATATTTTGGCGCGAAGCCTTGTACACAAACTCGTTCACCCCTTTCCACTGGCCCAACTTGGGATCCAGGCATTCGCCCTTTTCCACCGGCTGGTTGGGACCTGTAGGATTGATCTCATAGGCGGCCTTACAGTCCATCCAATTATAGGCGCCGCAGAGCCCGGTCCTCTCAGGGCTGATCGTGCAGACGTGGCTCGGGGCAAAGGACTGGCACAGGGTGCAAGAATAATAGGTCTCCACGCTCTCATCGGTCATCTTTTCAACGCGGTCGTCTCGAGTTTTGTATTCCTTTCTGGCCCTAGCGGTCAGCTTGTCCACATCCGCCTTTTTCGTGTAAAGGGTCACCTTGACCTTATCGAGGATGTTGCCGAAATCCTGATGGAGCTTGGCATGGAGGATGGTGCCGATGTCCTTCAAAGTGAAGCCCTTTTCCATGGCCTGCTGCCCCACCCTGATCCAGGAGATATCACGCTGTCCAATGTGCATGATGCCCTGGGCATAGTTGATCAAGTGGTGGATCTGCCGTTCCAAAATGGGCTCAAAGTCTACCTGCATTTTCCGGCCTGCCACCTGGACATAAATGCCTAGCGGGATCCGGTCGCCCTTCTTGAGCTCGCCCACGTCGGGGCCGACCACTTCCACCTCGCCGTCCTCGATCTCATTCATCTCCGCCATTTTGCAGAGTTCGGTGCACTGGCTCTTGCCCCCGCCCATCTCAATGAAGAGATCGTCCTTGCGGACCCGCTCTCCCTCAAACGCGGGACCATAGGCCAGAGGGATGTCGACTTTGGTGATGCTCACCTTCAGTCCCCGGATCTCAATGGACTTTGAGGTCAACTCCTCGTGAGGCACATTGGCCACCACGTGCTCATAGGTGCACACGCCCGTGGGCAACACCTCGGGGATGTCCGTATCCGCCAGGGTGGGAAAACCCCAGTTGATGGCCCCGGCTGCATTGGCCGCCCACTCGGCGTTCACCTCGCCAAGGGCGTTGACAAACGCAAAGATACGGTTCTTTTGATAGGCAAGCTGCCTCTTGAAATCACCCGGCGTGATACCGCCGAACGACATGCCCGCCCGGTTCGCAAACCCGAGGGCAAAGACGGCCGCGGAAATGTCCGGACCAAAGGGGACCAGCCGGGTGTTCCAGCCGATCTGGATCTTTTCCTGGAGCAGTTGCTCCGCAAAGGTCGTTCCGCCCTGGTTGGCCGCCATGAACACATAGATGGTCTTGAGCTGATACTCTTCAGCAATCAGTTTGGCTGTTGCCGAATCCGGTGCGGCACCCACAATGGCGGCAAATCCCGGGGCCGTGCCGTCCACGAACTCTACACCTCGCTTCCTCATAATGGCATCGTCCGCTGCGCCCAGCCAAATCTTGCCGTTGTCCACATCCGGGTCCTCCACTTCGGGCTGGTAGAAATCCGGATCCTCCACGTACCGGATGGCCTCCACGATTTCTTCGGCAAACAGGGCGGCCATGCCTGCATCCAATAGAGGTCCTAAGTAGGGCAAATGCACATCCTTCTTCACGTGAGGGGGCAAGAGCTTTCGCGCGAACTCCATGGGCTTTCTGGCTGAGTCTAGATCCGTCACCTTGATCCCCGTCAAAGAGTAAATGATCGGCAGAAAATACGCGGTATTGGGAAATTCCAGTTTCTGGCTACCGCCGTAAGCCTCCAGGGCTCTCTTGTACTTTCCTTCCGCTTTGGACACAATGTTGTAGGCACCCTGGATGGCTGCAAATGCGACTAATTTTGACATATTCCACGTCCTCCCTTCTTAAGAGGTAAATTCGGTTCTTCTTCAAATCTTGGGTTATGCCGCTTCCAGCTTCTGCCGGTCGGCCATATCCATCAAGACTCTCTCGCGTGCCTTATCGATGCCCAGAGCCTTGCGCTTCTTGTCAATATGGGCAATCATCTTGTGAGCATGTTTGATAGGATCCGGTTCCATATCCCACATCCCGCCGTAAATATCTTCGAGTTCCCTGTAGAGATGGTTCTCGAAGACCGGTGCGCCGCTCACCGGCAAGGTCACCCCAAAGACCGTATAAACGCCTGCGGTCACAAAATAGTGACCGATGCTAATGGCCTTTTCGCTCATCCACTCCGGCGCCGAACCGGCCGCCGGAAGGTCGCTGATATCATTTCCAAGGCCGCCCGCCTTGACCACTTCCGTGGCCGCCATGAGGATCCGGCTGTTGTCCACGCAGGAACCCATATGAAGGACCGGCGGAATTCCGACAGCCTCGCAGACCTCCGCGAGCCCAGGGCCGCAATAGACCTTGGCGGATTCAGGTGTGAGCAAGCCCGCTTTGGCGCAAGCGATAGCGTTGCACCCTGTGGTCAAGACGATCACATCGTGCTTCACCAGTTCCTTAACCACTGTAATATGCCCCTCGTCCAGAGAGGTTCGGGCGTTGTTTCACCCAACCACGCCGCCGATACCTCGTATTCGGCCGTTGATGATGTTGTCATTGAGGGGGGTATAAGAGCCTCGGAAGGTGCCTCCCAAGTGATAGTTGATCGCCTCGTAGCTGAAACCCGCGATCAAATCCGAGGCGTTCCTGGGGATCATGACCTCCTTTTCCCGGTTCGGGAAGTTTTCAATCGCTGTTCTGACAATCTTTTTGGCGTCTTCAAAGGCGCTGTGCTCGTCGAATTCAATGTGAACCGTGTCCCCCGATGCAATCTTCGCCCTCGGGTTGGTGGTGATGATCTTGGTGTGGAAGCATTGGGCCACATTGGCGATATTCTCCATAATACACTGCACATCCACAACCATGGCGTCCACAGCGCCGGTCACAATGGCCAACTCCTGTTGCAAGAAATTTCCTGCCAGAGGAACACCGTGCCGCATGAGAAGCTCATTGGCGGTGCAGCAAATACCGCTGAGCTGAATCCCATTGGCACCCTTCTTTTTGGCCAGCTCCACCATTTCCGGGAGCTCCGCCGCCTGCACGATCATCTCGCTCAACAGCGGTTCGTGACCGTGAATGATAAGGTTTACGTGGTCTTCCTTGAGAACCCCGAGATTGGCCCTGCTCTTTAGGGGGTAGGGACAACCGAAGAGGACGTCCTGAAGATCCGTGGCAATCATAGAGCCGCCCCAACCGTCGGCGATGGCCGCCCTTGAAGACTGCATCAAAAGGTTTTCATAGTCTTGATCCACGCCGATATGGGTCCGGTGCATGATTTCCACAATTTCGCGATCAATCCCTCTCGGAACAACGCCGAGTTTCTTCCACAGCTCGTATCGGGGCTGGGGCGCCCTCTTTACCGTACAGACCTCGCCGGTCTGCTGGCCCCATTGGGCTAACGCCTTTTCGCCGACCTCCAGGGCAATTTCGTCTATATCGCGCTGGAGCATCTCCCCGTCTTCCCCTTCCACAGTCGTTGCAACGCCGAAATCCGGCGCGATCTCCAGAAGCTTCTTGGTATCCTTGATCCTGTAATCTTCTGTTTCCTTTCTTGCAGCGGCCAGGAAAGTCTCTGCGACGCCTCGGCCGTGATCGGAGTGCGCTGCCGCGCCTCCGGCCACCATTCGCGCAAAATTACGGGCTGCAATGGTCTCCGGGGTTGCACCGCACAGTCCTTTTCGCGTATCTTCGCCTTCCGCCGCTCCCTTTGTGAGAGGAAGCCGGCAAGGCCCTTGAGCGCAGTTCTTGCAACAGGTCCCCTGGGCCCCGATGTTGCAAGGCTTCATCGAGACAGCCCGGTCAAAGATCGTCTCGATCTCCATGTCCCGGGACCTTTGTATCATGTCCATGCTTGCCACATCGATGGTCAACTCATCAGGTCTTGCGACCTTTTTGAGCTTCTCCTTGGCAGCACCTGCTTTTCCTTTGACTTCTTCTGTCGTCATTATGGGGTCCCTCCTCCTTTGCTGTTTAAGTGTTAGACTCTTCTGTGAATACGGTCCAGATTCTGAATCAGGCGCTCGACAAGATCAGCCTGTTCCGCTGCCGCTGTTTTGGGCACGGCTTCAGCCTCAGCCTTTCTCTCCGCTTCGTGCTTCTCTCTTTCTGCGGCCCTCTTCTGTCTCAAGGCCAGCAGCTCTTCCTTTTCTTTTTCCTTAGCCTGGGCTTTCTTTTTGGCTTCTTCTTCAGCCTTTTTCTTGGCCTCTTCCTCGGCCTTGGCCTTCGCCTCTTCTTCTGCCTTGGCTTTGGCTTCCGCCTCGGCCTTGGCCTCTTCTTCAGCCTTTTTCTTGGCTTCTTCCTCGGCCTTCGCTTTGGCCTCTTCCTCGACTTTGGGTTTGGCCGGTTCTGCTGGTTTAGGCTTTGGCGGTTCTTCTGGCTTCGGCTTTAACTCCACCACTTTTTCTTCGGCCTTAGGCTTTTCCTCCTTTTTGGGGGGCGCCTTCGCCTCTTTGGGTTTCGCCGGTGCAGCCGCTTCAGCAATGGTGAGATCCGGTTCCGGTGAAAGGGGTACGAGATCGGGTTCTTCGAGCTTAAGTTTCTTCGAGATTTCCGGAACGTCTGCAAGCGAACCGCCGTCTACCATGTGCTCGATGTATGCCCGAACCAGTCGAACACTTTCAGGGTGCCTCAAGATGACCACATCGGCTCCTCCCATGACGTAGCATACGGCGGCCGTGGTCTCCATCAAGATTCCGCGCCTTTCAGGGTCACCCAGGGTGGGCGCTTCCTCAACGGGCTCACGAGCTTCCTTGCATTTCCACACCTCGTTGCCTACGTTCGCAATCATGGGAATCTGCAACTTGTCGTCTTCCTGGGTGAGAGCAGCCATCCGGATTCGTTCCATCACTGAATAGGAGTACTCCAGACCGTATCCCAACCCACCGGTAGTGGGGTCAATGATGATCTTGTCGCTCTGAACCCCCAGGTTCCCTAAAAGGATATTCAGCTGTTTTGCCAGGTTCACGTCTATAGGCGAAGAGGCGACAATCAACTGCCCGTAACCGAGGGCACTGGCGCCGACGCCTTTGTGATTTGCTTCTTCCACAGGTCCGAGGGCGACATTCTTCCCTTCTAAGCCCTCGGCCAGTTTTCTCAACACCTCTTCGTCCTTTTGATTGTTGGCAGTACCCCAAAAGAGGACCGGGACATCCACGGCGTCGACAACCTTTTTGGCCACTTGCAGAGTCTCTTCAGGGGTGGCATCTCTTCCGTTGGGATCCGTGGCCTTAAGTTGCACTACAATCAGGTCCGCCCCATAGTCGTCCGCACACTTTTTGGCCCACTTATCAGGCGAAGAAATGACATCCTTGAAGGGCGCCACCGAAGCTTCCGGCCATTCCTCGGAAGGATCATAGTCCCAAATTTCCATGGCAATCTTTGGGGGATTGGGCAAGTCTCCTTCAAATAGATAGAACGGGTAGGACTCAGCTCCTCCCAGAGTCACGGCGCTGCTGCCTTTTCCGACTGTCGTTGTGCCTATCTTTCCAGAATAGGGCTGTTTTGGAATTTCAAAGGCCAATTTCTATCCCTCCTTGTTTGATTGGAAATCGGAAGTCTTTTTACAGACTGACTTACATAACTTACTGAAATCATATCATTTTGATATGTTTTATAAAAGAGCACTCTATCCGTACACTTCTCTTGCCGGAAATGACCCCATTTTTATTTGTAAGGCCATTGTCAGCGTATTGCCCGGTCTTTTCTCAAACGAGAGCGATTTGGAGGCAATAGACCCGTCATTGAGAAGGACGATAAGCCGTTCCTTGACAGGTCGACGTGGCAAACCGTGTTCGTTGCACTACCTGTCCGCATGTATAAGCGGGGGTGGCGCTGTTAGTCCCTCCGCTGCATCTCAAAAGCCACCAGGTATTGCGGAACAGAACAAGAGAGTCGCCTTTGAGAAGACTCTCCACCATAGATAAGCTCTAGCGGCTTGTCAAGAAGTTTTTACCAATGAACACAGTAAGTTCTGATTTAGCCGACCTCTATATTTTGATGTCCCATGATGAGGGACACTA
>JARRRH010000121.1:0-6409 GCA_037380925.1 Deltaproteobacteria bacterium
CCTCGAATCAGGACAGGTGATCACGGTGGATGCCGATGCTCTGCGAATCTATGAGGGCCGTGTAGAGGAACTCCTAAAAAAGCAGGAAGTCCCCGTGGCTCTCATGGCCGGGAGTCCCGTGTTCAAAGCCCTCAAGGGGGCGTCTCAGCATATCATTCCCCTGCACCTTCTGGATCCGGATGCGCCGTCCTTCAGAGCTGAAAATTGCACAACCTTTCATGACATCACGCGGTTTTGTCACGAAAAGGCGGTTCACGAGATGTTTCAGTTCGGGAAAGAGCATCATTTTCCCGAGCGTTCCAGCAAGCAGCTTCTTTGCGACGTGCCGATGCAGTGGTGGGTGCTTAACCTGGATGACGGCTTCCAGGAAGAGGTGGAAGGGAAGTACGTCAAGCTGGATAACATCGTCTCCATTCCCATGCTGGCTATTTGGCAGGGAATTACCGCCATGCCCTGGGAGGGTCCGCCGCCGGTGGACGGAAAAGGGTTCATGTCCGTGATGTTTGAAGCGACGCGGAACACGGGGCTGGTCCCCGGTATGCGGTCCCAATACGGAAACCGAAATTACTTCATGATTTCCAAAAACTATTGCAGCCTCAACTCCAGGCTCGGCTTTCATTTTTCCACCCTCGAGACCCTGGTCAGCGAAAGGTCCACGGAGAATTATGCCACTTTTCAGTTCAAGGGCGGAGCCGCTGATTTTGAAAGGAGATACAAGAGGGTGGTTTTCATCAAGGCGCTCCTCGACGAGTACGATTTCCAAACAGAGGTCAAAGAAGACACCCTTTTCGCCCGCATAGAAGATCGAGAGATGGAGTACATGGAGAGCCGTCTGAGAATCCTGGGTTTTTTGACCATTCACACCAGGCAGCTCGACATGGTCATGTCTAACCCGGCCTCTTACAGCCACTATTGGTCAAAGATCAACGCGGATCTTCGTGAGAAAGTGCTTTCCCATTAGCAGGAAAGAGAATCTCAGGATTTCGCACAACCTTTACACCCTGTAAAAGATGCTGACACAGCCTGAGGCACCGGCCAAGAAAGCGATTATGCCCTCCTGAAAAAACCTGATGTCTTTCAGCAGGTTAGCCGTCACGCCCCCTTTCTTTTCTTTGGCACAAACATTGCCTTGATTACATATACCTGTTCTATCATTTTTCCCGAAGACAAGAACCTTAAGACAACCATTCCGGTGGCAGGTCTTATATCGAAGTCCTGTGCGGGAAAAAGCGGGGTGGTATATGGAGCGGACCCGCAGGACGCAAAAGCATGAATGAGTCATCTTTTGAGCTCCATGGTGTTTTAAGGTCGTGAAGAGGGTCCAGCCCGGAGGGCCGCTGTTCTTTCTACGGCGGCACCATGGAAGGAGGCGTGTATGGTTCACCAAGTTGCACCTGTCCCAGCAGGGGGAACCGGCTTTTGGGCAAGCCGGCCCGGATACAAGCCGGTCCTGTTGGTCATCGCGTTTCTTTGCTTCGTCGGAGTGGTCATGGTTCCCCCTCCCCAGAGCATGATCAGCCTTATGCGTCAAGAAAACCCTCCCGGGTATTCCCTGAGCCAGGGCACCAAGACCATCCGTGACAATGTGAACAGAAAGCTCAACCCCGATGCCTTCAAAGAATCCAAGAAGCCGGCTGATGAACAGGAGGCTCACCGAAGCGGGCGGCTGTTGACGTTCGATGACACGGCCCAGAAAGCGAAGGTGATGCTCGCGATCTTTGCCCTGGCTGTTTTCCTCTGGGGAACAGAGGCACTGCCTCTGGGTGCCACGGACATCTTGGTGGGGGTCATGCTCTATCTGTTCCATAGTCTCCCCATCGAGGAGATCTCGAGAGCCTACATGAAAGATGCTGTATTTTTTATTTTCGGCATCCTGGTCGTGGCCGTGGGTGTCTCCAAGACAGGCCTTGACAAACGGATCGGGCTCATCCTTCTGAGCCGCATCAAGAACGCCAAGGCCTTTGCCTTCGTTTTCCTGCCTATCCTGGGGATGTCCGCCAGCTTCCTATCCGAACACGCCTTGGTGGCCCTCCTCATTCCCGTGCTCATGGGTATATACAAGGTGACATGCCGCATGTACGGAGTGGAAAAGGACCGGCCCCTCGCCGTGTTTCTGCTCTTGAGCGTTTGTTTCGCCGCCAACCACGGAGGCCCGGGATCGCCGGCAGCAGGAGGACGAAACGCCATCATGATCGGTTACTTCATGGAATACGGCATCATGATCAGCTTCCTGGATTGGATGAAATATGGCATGCCCTTCGTGCCTCTCATGGGGATCGTTATCGGGGCATACATGTATATTCGCTGCAAACCGAAGTTCCAGGTGAAAGACATAAATCCGAGCGAGGTGGTAAAGGCGGAAGTGGCCCGAATGCCCAAGTTCGGGGGGAAAGAGGCGATGATGGCGGGCATCCTTGTGGTTCTGGTCGTAGCGTGGATCATACTGGGAGAGAGCTATGGACTGGGTGGTCCCACACTGTATGCCGTCATGGCCATGTTTTTATGCAGGATCATTACATGGGACGACATTCAGGAAGGCGTGGCCCTGGACGTGGTGGGCCTTTATGCCGCTGCCTGTGCCATGGGCTTAGCACTGAAATTCACGGGGGGTGCGCTCTGGCTGGCCAATACCTTTGTTGGGGCCTTGCCGGATTTCCTGGGTCAAGGAGACATGCTGGCCATCGGGGTGAGCGTGCTCACAGGGACCATGACCAATTTCATGAGCGATGGTGCGACTGTAGCCGCATTGGGCCCCATCGTGCTGCCCATGGCCACCTTGGCTCAGGTGCATGTGTGGAAGCTGGGCCTGGCCTGCGCTTTCTCCTCTTCCTTTGCAAACTTCCTGGTTGTAGGTACGCCCAACAATGCAATCGCTTTCGGCATGGGAAGAGACCCCGAAACCGGGGAGAGGTTGCTGAATGTTTTTGATTTTGTGAAATACGGGTTGCCTGTCACTGTTTTGGCGTGGCTGGTGCTCTGGTTCTGGGCCATCCTGGGTTATTGGCGTTTTATAAGCTGGCCGGCTTTGGGATGAAAATTTTCCCGAGGGAAAGAGACTGCTTTGGATCCCGGTGGATAGGGATCCTCTTGAGATGGTAGGCATGAAAAGCCCTGTTTATGCAACACTTCAACGAAAGATCATCCTTCTGACCCTCGCGGTTTCCTTTACGCCCCTGTTGCTGCTGGGGGGAACCATTTATTACCGGTTTTCCACCATGTATCGGGAAAAGGTCCAAGATCAGGTTCGATACCGGGCAAGAGCGCAGGCCGAAGCGGTGGATTTGTTCCTGAAGGAAAGAACAGCCATTCTTTCCGCCATGGCCGATACCCATACCTTTCAGGAAATGATTTCGGAAAAAGAACTGTCTTCTATTTTTCAGATCATGAACCTGAGCGCCGGAGCTTTCGTGGATCTGGGGGTCATTGACAACGCCGGGCAGCAAATAAGCTACATCGGTCCCTACGATTTGAAGGGCCTCAACTATTACCAGCAACCCTGGTTCGGCGAGGTCATGAGCAAAGGGATATACATCAGTGACGTCTACATGGGATTCCGTCAATTACCCCATTTCATCATCGCAGTCCGGCGGCAGGAGGGAAGAAACACGTGGATTCTACGCGCCACCGTTGATCCGGACATTTTCGGCGGTCTCGTTCGGGCGGCGCAAGTGGGAAGGACCGGAGACGCTTTTATTGTCAACAAGGAAGGCATCTACCAGACAGGGCCGCGCTTTGGAGGCCGGATTTTGTCGGATTGGAGCCTCCGTCCAAGTCTGTTCGGCGGTCTTACAACCGTTACGCAAGAGGTGGACGCAAACGGCAATGTGGTGTTGTATGCGGGCAGTTGGCTGAAAGGGGATAAATGGCTCCTTGTGATTAGCCAAGAAGCGGCTGAGGAGATGAGGGGTTTATTGGTTACACGGAACGCGGAAATTGCCATTATCGTAGGGGGCATTCTGGCGATTGTTTTCACCACGATTGTTCTGACCCACTCTACAGTCAAGCGACTGCAAGCAGCCGACACGAGAATGAACACGCTCAATGCACAGCTCGTTCAGTCGGACAAGCTGGCTGCCTTGGGCAAAATGGCCGCCGGCGTGGCTCACGAGATTAACAATCCCTTGGCGGTTATCATTCAGAAGACAGGCTGGATGGAGGATTTGCTCCAAGAGGAAGATTTTCAGAAGAGCAAGAACATCGGCGAATTCCGGAATTCCATAGCAAAGATCGAAGAGCACGTGGAAAGAGCCCGAAAGGTGGTCCACAACATGCTTGGCTATGCACGCAGGATGGAGCCCCGCTTAGAGGATGTGGACATCAACGATACCGTGAGGCAGACGATAACCCTGCTGGCCAATTACGCGCGAATCAACAACATTGAGCTCCGGACAAAGCTTGCGCCCGATTTGCCCGTTATCGCGAGCGATCAGGCGCAGCTCCAGCAGGTGTTCTTTAATCTCATTTCCAACGCCATTGATGCCATCGGAAAAGAGGGCGCCGTTGAGGTGAAGAGCGCACGCGTCGATTCGGAGATCCACGTGAGCGTGCAGGATAACGGCCCCGGGATACATCGAGATCAGCAGAGAAAGGTCTTTGATCCCTTTTTCACCACCAAGGCATCGGGTAAGGGAACCGGGCTGGGGCTGTGGGTCAGTTACAACATCATAGAAAAGATGGGGGGGACCATCCGCCTGGAAAGTGAAGTGGGCAAAGGGAGCACCTTTACCGTTAAGATACCGGTCATCCTTCCGGAGAAGAAGTGAAACTCCCTGAGCCGGGAGTCTGCGTCGCCATCCGCTTTCAGCGGAACAACCGTTTTTCAAGGAGGTTGCTATGGATTATTTCAGGGCTTTAGTTGTTGATGACGAGGAGGATTTCCTGGAAACCCTGGTGAATCGCCTCGGAAAAAGGAGCATCGACACCACCGGCGTGCGGAGCGGCGAAGAAGCCGTCGAGGTCATGAAAAAGAAGCTTTTTGACGTGGTGATCCTGGACATCAAAATGCCCGGTGGTATGGACGGTATCGAAGCCTTGCGTGAAATTAAGAGGATTCAGCCTCTCGCCGAGGTCATTCTGCTCACAGGCCACGCATCCGTGGAGACCAGCATTGAGGGCATGAAGCTGGGAGCCTTTGACTATCTTTTGAAGCCCATCAAGTTGGAGGAGCTCATCGTAAAAATGGCCCAGGCTTTTGAGAAGAAGGACGCTCACGATCAAAAGATACGAAGCGCACGGATCAAGGAACTCCTTCGTTTTCCAGGCAGGGTGCTGGAACAGGAAAAGGAAAAAGACAAAGGCAAGTAATCCGACGCCATTCTACCCGAGGCGGGGTACGACGATATGAGCCAACATCCATACGCAGCCATGAGGCGAATGATACTCGCCATGATGATTTTGGTTCCTGCCATCCCTTTCGTCCTGGTGCTGGGCATCGGCTATTACTATTTTACGACCTCCTTGGAAACCAGCACGGTCTCAAGCATGAAGAGGATCGTAGGTGACCACCGGCAGATGATCGAGTCTTTCCTCGCAGAACGAAAAGCGAATTTGGAATTCATTATTTACTCCTATAGCTACGAAAATCTTGCAGACCCCGAAACGCTTTTCGGCGTGTTCAATCGCTTGCAGATGGAATCCAGCGCCTTTGTGGACCTGGGCATATTCAACGAAGAGGGCATCCATGTCAACTATCAGGGACCTTACCGGTCGCGCCTCATAGGCAGGGACTACGGAGAAGAGGACTGGTTCAAGCATGTTATCAAGCAAGGATTCTACATCAGCGACGTTTTTCTAGGCTACCGGAAGGTGCCCCACTTCATCATCGCGGTTGCCAGGGAGGAGAAAAAGAGCAAATGGGTCATCCGGGCCACTATCGATACCTACATGTTCAATGAACTGGTTAAGAAGGTGCGTATCGGGAAAACCGGTGAGGCGTACATTCTTAATGCAGAAGGTCTTTTTCAAACGGAGCGTCGCTCAGGCGGAGATCTGATGAAAAAAGACCCGGACTACACTCCAGAGGCTGCGCCCCATGAGGGCATCAAGACATTCATTAGTAGGGATCAAAACGGGGATGCGTATTTGTCTGCTTCGACGTGGCTGAAAAACAAAGGATGGCTCCTGGTGGTCCGGCAGGAAAAGGCGGATGCGTTCAGTGCCCTTCGCTCCGCCACCTATCTCATTGTTCTCATCGTTGTGGTCGGCGGTGCGGTCATCACGGTCGTTGCTTTTTACACCACCCATTACATCGTGAGAAGAATGGAGTTCGCGGACAAGGAAAAAGATCAACTAGGTGAGCAGCTCATCCGGGCCAGTCGCCTTGCAGAGCTCGGGGAGATGGCGGCGGGCTTCGCCCATGAAATCAACAACCCCCTTCAGATTATGAGGTCAGAGCAAACCCTCATGGAGA
>JARRRH010000122.1:0-6407 GCA_037380925.1 Deltaproteobacteria bacterium
CCTTAGCAGTCATTTTGAAGATACTGGAAAAGAAATATCAAATGACTCACTGATAGAGCGGTCATTGGATATCGAGATCCTGCCTCGGGCATAATCCTTTGTGGAATCACAAAGCGGACTGCGCCTTCCCGAGCGCCACAGAAAATGAAATCAACGGCAAGGACGCACAAAACCTGATGAATAAAGGCGTTCGGCTGGTTGCAGAAGGCGCCAACATGCCCTCCACACTTGACGCGATTGATATCTTCTTGGACAAGAAAGTGCTTTACGCCCCGGGCAAGGCTGCGAATGCCGGAGGGGTTGCCGTATCGGGCCTGGAAATGGCGCAGAACAGCATGCGCCTGAGCTGGCCCAGGGAGGAAGTGGACAGCCGACTCAAGATGATCATGAGAAACATTCACAAGACTTGCCTGGATGCGGCCAATGCGTACGGGATGCCCGGCAATTACGAGGCCGGGGCCAACATTGCCGGCTTTGTCAAAGTTGTGAATGCCATGCTGGACCAGGGATTGACTTAACTTAGCCTACCCGCTGGTTGCAGGCGCAACCAGTTTGATCGAACAGGAAACTTTGGCCTCAGTATTGAAGAAAGCCTGGGCAATGACAAAGTTCAAAATCCTAAGGTCAAATGAATGTCAAAGCTCAAAATCCAAAACATTTGGCATTCGACCCCTATGCCAAGCCCGACAAGTCCAGTTTGATGAAGCAGCGATTTTGCCATGAAGTTTCATGCAAAAGAAAGGAGGGTCCTATGTCTATAAATTGGGGGCCACAGTTCATCGTGCCGTCAGAGGCGACCAAACACTTTGCCGGTATCGTCGTGCTCCGGGAAACCTTCGATGACCAACTGCTGCGCGAGGAGTTGCACGCCCTGGGTTTTGGAGGAGCGGTCGTCAAAGTCACAAACCCGTGGTACTATCGCAAGAAGGGGACCGATACCTGGATCAAGATCGGCGAATCGGATGTAGAGGCGGACAACTTTCCTGTTCGGTGGGACACCTCGAAGCTCGAAAACGGGCAATATGAGGTCCTGGGCTTAATGCATGTTTTTGTCGCACGGGACAAGGAGGAAAAGATCATTGCCCGTCAGAACATCGTGGAAGTCACGGTGGAAAATTAAAGCCTGACTCGGCCCTGGGTATTACCTCACCTTGACCCAAAGAAGCCTGGCCACGCTCGGGCCCGGATTTTTCCACTGGGAAGGCATATCATCGGCCAGGCGGATGACATCCCCGCTGCGGGCTGTATAAACCGCGTTCTTCAGCTTCACTTGTAGCTTTCCTGACAGCAAATAACCGATCTCTTCTCCTTTGTGGATGAAGAAGTGAGAGGGAACCGTCTTCTTTGGAGGAATCTCGATGAGATAGGGTTCCGCCCTAGGTTCTAAGTCCAAAGGGGTCAGCAATTTCGCTCGAACACTCCCCTCTGGCAAGTCGGTCAGTTTCACGTCCACCGCCTCGACAGAGGGGAAGATCACACGGCTTGTCCTCTTCCACTTCTCCTGAAAGAAAGAGCTGACTTCCACAGAGAGGATTTCCGCCATTTTCAATAGGCCAGGCAGGGACGGATAAATGAGATTGCTTTCCACCTGCGAGATAGTGCTCGGCGTGACGCCCACAAGATCGGCGAATTCCTTTTGTGACAGCCCTCGCTTCATGCGAAGTTCCTTCAAGCGCATGCCCAGATTGATTCGATCCCTGGTGTGTTTTTCCGAGTCAAAGGTAATATTGAGATCTTTGCTCCAATATTTGTACGGTTTATTCAGCGTCTCCAAGCTACGTTTTTCAGCTTTGAGAATAGTCAGAGAGGTTGTACCCCTTTTTACGGACAAATCAATGGCCACCTGGGCAATTTGATTAATTTGGGCCTTAAGTCGGGTTGAATGGGCGCGTTTCTCCAAAATCCAATAGGCAACCGTATTTAATTCATAAAGACGAGGACACGAGTGGGAATAAAAGCGAAGAACCTGCTCTTCCCCTCCCCAAAGCTCTTCCATCCCAGTGATGCTTTCAAAAACGAATCGGACATCCCCTTCCATAGCCGCATGGGTGCCATAGAGAGCGTCTATCACCTGATCCAAATTACGAGGCTCTTCCACCCGGATGAGCCTGCACTGCGGCCTTTTCCCTTTTCCCTCATAAAACTTGAGAAAGACGGGCGACCTTGCCCCCTTGCCGTTGGTGAAACAGTCCAAGATGGTAAGCATGGGGTTGTCCGACAAGGTCCCGAGCTGATCCAGAAGGTTCTTTGGGGAGCGGTCAAAGCTGGTGTAAATGATAGGCCTGCCTTGGGCCTGAGATGCCTGAATGAAGTTGAGACAGAACACAGAGGCCAGACTGCCGGCATCATCGTGCCAGATCACATTATCACCAATAAAGAGCCCACCCAGAAGACGGTCCAGTTCACTTACCCCGGACGCCACCCTTGTACGTTCCTGCATAAGAGCCCCTCATTTCTTCCAGACTACACCATGCTCGATTCGATAAGCCAAAATCCCGTCTCTGAGACTGTCTCCCTTATTCCACGGTCAGTTCAACCCTGAGCTCACTGCCGTACGGCTTGTGTCTTGCCCTCCGGCAAAATGAATGGCGACGCTCCTATGCAATGACCGAAAGAAGCACATCTCTCGTTTCCTCCAAGATAGTGTCCTCGTAAATCTTTTGACCGTTCACATCCCTGACATAGAAAACGCCCATGGTCCTCTCTTTGTCGCTCGTGATCCTGGCAAACCGAATGTCCAAACCAATAGAATGGATTCCTTTTGCTAAATCATAGAGCAGGCTTGTTCTGCTCCCACCGCTCACTTCGATGATCGTGAAAAAGTCTGAAGCCTCATTATCAATCCTCACCCGTTTGACCGGAGAAATATGCCCGATGCTTCCTGACAGAACCGTCCGTTCCTTTTTGTTGATGAGTTCATCCAGCGGGAGCCGATCTTCGATTGCCGAGACGGCATCATTGAAAATTCTTTGCCACCTTTCTTCCTCGCGATACGGGTCCAGAGGGTTGGTCACATCGTAGGTGTCGAAGGCAAGCCCGTTCTTCAGGGTATAGATGTTACCGGACAGGACTTTTATGTTGTTTAAGGTGAAAACCCCGACCATCTTGCTGAAGAGACCCGGCTTGTCATGGGTGCACAATACAACACGGGTGACAGGAGCGTCCTTCAGCTTCTCTAAGGTCCATGCCAGTCGCTGCTTCCCCATGGTCAAAGCAAGTTGAAAGTGCCGCACCATATCTTCAACGGGGCTGTTCAGAAAATACCGGGTGGATACCTGATCCATGAGATTTAGAATATGCTTCTCGGAAAACCGGGGCCTTAACGCCCTGACCACTTCACGCCTGGTCTTCTCCATCCTTTTCGTTGCATCAGGTGATGCCAAAGTGCCTCGCTCCAGAATACGCCTCACCTTAAAAAACAGCTCAATGAGTAACATAATCTTCCAGTCGCTGCCGGCCATAGGCCCTGTGGCCATGCTGTCCGCCACGGTCAAAAGAAACAGCAGTTTCAGCTGCTCAACACCTTGAACCTCCTGTGCAACCTGAATCGACGTCCTCTCCTCGTTCAGATCTCGCCTCTGGGAGATGTTCACCATGAGCAGGTGGTTTCGGACCAGAAAGGGGATCTCCTCCAGGGCATCTCCGTCGATGCCGAGTCGCTTCAAAATCCCGGGAATCAAATCAGCTCCTTTTTTGGCATGATCACCCCTGTACCCTTTACCGATGTCATGAAGGAGACCCACCAGAAAAAGCCAGTCGGGGTGCTCGACCTCCTCAAAAACCTCTTGGAACAAGGGCCACCGGTCATTATAGGCACCTTGTGAAATACCATAGATCACTTCCAAAGTTCTCAGGGAGTGAAGGTCAACTGTCTCCACATGATAATAGCTGAACTGAGCCAGGTTTCTGATCTTCTTGAATTCAGAAATAAAGAGGTTGATCAAACCAATTTCAAGGGCGAGCCTGAGAATTTTCGGATTCTTGGGCTCCAAAACCAAGTCCAGAAACATCTCTTTGGATCCCGACATCTGCACGAGTCTCGCCCCATCCGCGGCAATCTTTTTCGCAGCTTCCCAGATGAATCCCGAACCCAGGAAAAGGCCTCTTTGATTGGCCTCTTTAAACGCTCTGAGAACCACCAGCAGATCTTCGACCAAGAGGCCTTCACTCTTGAGAACAATGTTGCCCTTGAACACCTTAAACTCCGATGGAAGTTCCTCCGGGGTCGCTTCAACAGGGTGAGGATCGATCACATCCATGGCCTTCATATGGAACTCTTCACTGCCGTAGCGGATCCGGTTGAGGTGGCTGTGAAGATTTCTCATGAATTTTTCAGGGCCGGTGTTATCCGCCCCATCCTGATACCCGAGGCTCCTTGAGATTTTCTCCTGGTAGGGAAGCAGAAGCCTGTCCTCCCGTCTCCCCCCTGCCAGCAAATGAAGGTGGTTTCTCACCTTGAGAAGAAAGCTCTCAGAGTGGTGAAGCCTGTCCAGTGGGAAATGAGAAAATACGGAAAAGCGCTTGATGTCCTGGAGCTGTCTTGACTTGAAATAGACCCTAGCCGTCCACGCCATGAAATGAAGATCCCGAAGCCCGCCCAAACCTTCTTTGATGTCAGGCTCCAAAAAGTATTCTTCACTGGCGTATTTTTCCGTCCGTTTTTGCTGATGAATAAGGAACTGACTGAGAATGGCGTCCTTTTCCCGGTCGACCTTGGACCAAAAGGCCGCTCCAAAGAGCCGGAAAAATGATCGGGAACCCACCAGGAAACGGGCATCCATCGCAGAAGTGAGGAACCTGAAATCGCTCATGGCCAAGCGAAACGATTCCTGCACGGTCAAGACCGTGTGCCCCACTTCAAGCTTGGCATCCCACAGGGGGTAAAGAACCCGAGTCAGGATGTCCTCCATGTCAGGGGACAGATTCCCTTTGTGAATGACCAGCAGGTCAACGTCCGAGCCCAGGCAAATTTCCCGCCGCCCGTAGCTGCCTAAAGCCGCAACCGCGATGCGTTCTTCTGCGATTTCCTTGGCTTTGTCCCGAAATCCGGAAGAGAGAAAAAGCGCGCGAATAAACCGATCCATCAGATCGGTGTATCTTCGAGTAAGGAAAAAACCTGAATGCTGATGGAGGTTGTTGTAGAGAAGGGCATTGCGTGATTCAATGAAGAGCTGGACAATCCGTTCCGGGTCAAACAGGCTGTTAAATGGCGTCTTCGTCCTCTTCTCCTGTTCTTATGCGGACAGCCTTCTCCACAGGGAGGATAAATATCTTGCCGTCCCCGATCTGTCCGGTGTGGGCATTTCCTCTGATCGCCTCAGCCACCCTGGCAACCAGATTGGAGGCAACCACCACCTCGATCTTGATCTTGGGCAGAAAGTCCACCACGTACTCTGCGCCTCGATAGATTTCTTTGTGGCCTTTTTGCCGGCCGAAGCCCTTTACCTCGGTAATGGTCATGCCGCTGACCCCGAGATCCAAGATCGCCTCCTTCACCTCATCTAGCTTGAATGGTTTGATAATCGCCTCGATCTTTTTCATAGAGACCTTCCCTCTGAAATTCGTCGTTCCATTCCCAAAACGCCTTCCCTGCGGCTCTCGCCCCGGGATCGCGTTCACCCCCACGCTCTACGCCCTTCAGGGCATTTGCTACGACACTCCAGTGCTTGCCCTCATTCCGCGCGCGCCTTGAGGAGCATCATCCACGCCCACTTTTGTGCATCGTCCAGGTCCCCCTCGTCCGGGTGGCCCGACGCGCTTTGCGCTTCCAAGGCCCAGTACCTGTCTTCAGCTCTTTTCATAAGTTTTTCAAGAATGCTGCCGTTCACCTTGCCGCGGCAGCCGAACGTGCCGAGCACCTTCCGCTTGGTCGTAAGGCTGAGGGCATGATAGAAGGCTGTAACGGCCATTTCCCCACCCCGAAGCGAGCCGTGGGTTCCAAAGATTGCTATCTTCTTTCCTTCCGGAATTCGCTTCAAAAATTTTTCCGCTTCAGCGGGGACACTGTGTTTTTGAACCGGGAAACCCACAAAATATATATCGTAATCGCCCGCGTTGATGAGGTCCTTGATGGGCGCAATTTCCTTTTCTACGAAACCCATGCGGTCGTAAATAGCTTGAGCCACTTTTTCCGTGTTACCCGTTTGCGAGTAGTATGTGACCAGGACCTTCATTGCCCCCTCCTGCTAGAGAAAATTTTCCCGGCAGTATTACAGGATTTCAGCGACCTTGGCAAGAGGATTGTCAGCGCCTCTTCTCGCCCGAACTCTTTACCCTCCTTCCCGTGCCCCGCTCCGTAACGGGTCGGGACGGGGAGGGCGAGGGGTTTCAACCATCCCCCAAAAGGGACGCTAAAAAAAGGCCTCACGAGTTCCAAGGCAATTTTTCAAGGTCCACGTTTCCTCCTG
>JARRRH010000123.1:0-16202 GCA_037380925.1 Deltaproteobacteria bacterium
ATTGAAATTTGTTATCCAGGAAGAAGGGCTTTCAAAGCTTAAGAACCCTGTGGAGCTGCGGTCGATCTTGCAAAGCCTGCAGAGGGCATTCGGCGGTCTCGCAGATCTGGGTCTCATTGATGATTATGGATTGCAGATTAGTTATGTGGGGCCTTTTGATTTGGAAAAAAAGACCTACGGGGATCAGGAATGGTTCATGAAATGTGCTGAGAAGGGGTCCTATGTGAGCGATGTCTTCCTGGGGTACCGGCAGGTTCCGCACATTATTATCGCGGTGAGGTCCGCCGTACATAACCGGTCATTCCATATATTGCGGGCAGCTCTGGACATGAAAAGATTTGTCGAGATTCTTTCTTCGCTGGAGCTCAGTGAAAAAAGCGAAGCTTTTCTTTGCAACCGCAAAGGCGGGCTTCAAACGCCCTCAAAATTCTACCACGAGCTTCCTGAGAGCACAATGCTCTTTATTGCCGGATCGGAAAATTTGCGTCACTCTCAGGTCTTAGAAGCCAAGGACAAGGAGGGCCATTCGATTGTGGTCGGCTACGCTTCGATAGAAAATTCGCCCTTTATTCTTCTCTTGGTGAACCGAAGCAAAGAAATTATGAAGGGTTGGTATTCAATACGAGAAAAGATGAATTGGTTTTTCGGCGCAAGCGTCATCGCCATCGTCATCGTCGTGGTGGGTGTGTCGACTATGATGGTCAATAAAATTTATGAGGCAGACGAAGCGAGACTAAGAGCCATGGAGCGCCTTGAGAATTCAAACAGGCTTGCCTCTATCGGGCGGCTGGCTGCAGGCGTTGCCCACGAAATCAACAACCCGTTAGCGGTCATCAACGAAAATGCCGGACTCATTAAGGATCTTTTCTCTCTCAAGGAAGAATATCGTGAAGACCGGCGCCTAATGGGGCTGGTTGACGATGTGTTGGATTCAGTAGAGCGGTGCGGTGAGGTGACAAAACAGCTTCTGGGGTTTGCCAGGCACTTTGAACCCAAGATTGAGCCCATTCGAATGGAGAAGGTGATCGAAGAGGTCTTGTCTTTTCACAGGAAGGAAGCCTGGTATCGCAATATAGAGATTCGTGTCGATATCCCCCAAGACTTCCCGGTTATCTGTTCCGACCACGGAAAACTTCAACAAATTTTCCTAAACCTTGTGAACAATTCTTTTGAGGCCATGAGCGACGGCGGCCACTTTGATATTGTGGCCGAAAATAAAGGAGAGGGGTTCGTAACAATACAGGTTAGGGACGATGGTTCCGGAATTTCAGAAGAGGATCAACAAAGGATTTTCGAGCCTTTTTTTACCATGAAGGGTTCCAAGGGAGGAACCGGGCTCGGACTGTTCATAACCTACGGTCTGGTTCGAGAACTTCATGGCGATATTTCTGTTCAAAGCAAGGTTGGCGAAGGAACAATTTTTACGATCACCTTACCAACAAGAATGGAAAGGGAAACCCAAGATGAAAGTGCTGCTTGTTGATGACGAGGAAAAATTCGTCTCGGCTCTGGCGGAAAGGCTATCGATCAGAGGCATCGAGGCCGACTGGTCGACTACATGTGATGACGCGCTTTCCAAAGTTGATAAGAAGAAGTACGATGTAGCCGTGCTGGACGTGAAAATGCCTTGCATGAGCGGCATAGAACTAAAAAGAAACCTTGAGAAAATAGACCGGAACTTGAAGTTCATTTTGGTCACAGGCCATGGTTCTGAAGAAAGTTACCAGATGGGGGTCAAGGAGGTGCCCTTTTTCCTTACAAAACCTTTCAAGATAGAAATCCTCATAGGGAAGATCAAGCAGGCCCTGGATGCATAGTTTGAGGAAATTCGGGAGAATTCCATGGAAAATGAGATAGGGAAACTCAGCGCCGGAGGACTCTCCTTCTTCGGAATAACCAACAGATTAATTTCTCATGAATTGAAAAACATATTGGCCATTATATCGGAAACACTGGGTCTCATGGAAGAGTTGGTGGAGTTATCTGAGAGGGGGATGGAGCTGAAACCTGGAAAGCTTCGTTCTCTAAGCGAGAGCGTCATCGAAGAGGTGGGGCGTGCAAACACCATAATCAGAAACATGAACGCTTTTGCTCACAGCGTTGATGAGTTCATTAGGGAGGTGGATGTCATACAGATCCTGGAGCTTATGATCGCGCTTTGCCGTTTGGACGCTTCACTGAAAAATACCAAACTTCACATCGCCGGCGACAAGCCTCTCACGATACGGACAAGCCCACTTTTTCTGGAGAACCTGGTTTACCATATAATCCACGATTCTTTGCGTGATGCGGCCTCGGACAAGGAGATTCAGGTTTCTTGTTCTTCCGCGGATAACGGGGCCAGGATCACCTTTTCCCGTATTGATTCCGATAAGATGGGGAAATTTCCCACCGAAAAAGAAAATCTCTTGGCTGAGGCATTAAGTGCCAAACTGTTCTTCGACGTTTCAGGGGAGCAAATCCATGTTGTGCTTCCCTCCAGCATTGGGAAAAGCCCCATGGACGCCCTACTTGTTGAGCAATAGATTGGTATCGTTCAAAAGTGTTTGTATGGGCGCATAAAGTGATCCCTAAGACGATTCTTGGCAACGGAAAGGGCTGGGGCCTTTTCTGAAGTGACTGGTGGGAGGCCGCCGTTCTTTTCGTGACTTATCTGTGGGGGAAGCCCTGGCCCGGTCCCTCTTTAACGAAACCCCCTTTATAGATACCAAGAGTTGCGCGCTCCTCGTCCGAGGTTTGCAGCCCCATTCCTGAGGGCCGGGACGAGCGGAGGGGGCAAGTTTCCCTCGCAGATAAGTCGCTGAAAAGACCAGGCCGGGAGCCTCGGAACGGTAGAAAAGCTACCAGCCCTTTCAGGATATGGTTTCCAATGCAAACACTTTTGAACTTTTTTAATAGATTTTTCCACGCCTCTTCTGAATTTGCTGGCCGGCAGACTGTGGTTACTTGCCGTAGGGAGAGAAGAGCATCCACGTTCCGAGAAGGATAAAGAGGACTCCGGCGCCCGCTTTGATGTAATTAGGCGGGATCATCTTGGCGATTGCGGCTCCGAAAACAACGGCAAGCAGCGACGTGAGGATCAGGGCACCGGCGGAGCCTATGAAAACGGAAAGGGGGGACTTACCCTCCGCGGAAAAGGCCATTGTGGCCAGCTGGGTTTTGTCTCCAATTTCTGCAAGAAAGATCATGCCGAATGTGGTAAGCATGAGCTTGAGATCCATAGAACGACCCTCCTTTTGGGTTTTGCCGTGACCTCTGAATATCATTTTATGCGGTCATTGGCAAACCCTTGGAAAGGAGTGAGAGATGGCCAGGCTTTAACGCTGCATTGGAGGACGGCGAGACCTTGTGTGGGGGACAAGGCACAAGGGTTAAGGGTCACGGTCAAGCGAAGAGTCCTGATACAAAAATTCTAGGTGAGAAAAGCCTTACCCGTGTTCTTGAGGGTGTGGTCATCCCGCATATAATTGGCCTGGCTGCCGTTGCGGAGAATGACGTCAAATCCTTCGGGGTCATAGGGGTCCAGGTTGAGGGCGGGCGCCTGGTCAGGGCCGGTCTCCCGGCAAAGGGCAATGTGCCTGTCCAGCTTGGCAATGGAAAAGGAGATGAGCTCCCTCAGGAAACCGAAGGCATGGCGCATCTGGTGAAAACCATACTTTCTCATCAGGGCGTAGCCTCTTACGGCCTCTTCCTCAGCCTTCGTGTTCGGGCGGTCCTGGCTGGTGGTGCAGGCCGTCTGGATAGAAGGGATTTCCAGGCGCTTGTTGAGCTTCTCCTGGAGCAGGTTGGCCACATTGTGGGACATCAACCCCAGGTCCACGGCGTAATTTTTCTGGATGTTGGCTATGGAGGGAAGTCCTGCGTGTACGACCATCACTCCCGGACTGACCAGCTGAGCCAGGGTAATGCCGAACAATCCTTCTGCATGGGTCAAGGTGAGGAGCCCGGACATGGAGTAAGGGGCCGAGAGTCCTGCCATGGGCATGGTGGAGACATAGATAGGGAGGCCCTTCCGAAGGCATGAAAGAAAAGGATCGATCATACTTTCAATCACATTCAACGGGCTGTTAATGATAGAAAATTGAATCGTAATCTGGCCTCTTTCCCGGTGAATCTCCTCAGCACGAGCAATGCCGGCCTCGGTCACAGCCGCCACATAGATAGGCTTGCGGCAGTTCTCAATAATGGTGTCCATGACCTTGACCTCCTGGTTTCTCAGGAGCACGCCCCGGGCCATGAACTCAACCACATCCGCTTGATCCACTGTCTTGGCGATGCGGGCGAGGTGTTCAAATGTGGGCTCCACCAGTTCTCCGGTCTCGTCGTCATATACAAAAGGGGCAGTTCCGCCCACGCCGAAGGCGTTTTCCGGGATCCAGAATTGATCCCGCTTGGGTGCTGTGTTGACAGCCTGCCGAGACCCGTTTCTTCGAAGATTTGACGCACCTCCGGATTCTGGCACCGGACACCCACCTCCTCCAGGACGCGGAGAGCATCCTGGTGGATTTGGCTGAGCAGGTCGGTCTCTTCCAGAGGTCTTTGTTCTTTTTCCTCGTCTAGCACGGCAACGTTCGTGTCCACGGTTTTCCTCCTATGGTTCAGAAATATGCGGGGGGATGGTGGTGCATCCCCCCGTGTCGGCTATGGTACGGACCTGCGGTCTAGCTCCAGGGAAAGGGGCTGTTGGAGACAGGCAGGAGGTTTCCCTTTTCGTACCGGTCAAATCGGAAAGGCTTGAGCAGGGCCTGATCCTCCCCCATGATCTCTTTGGCCACGAGTTTGCCCACGCCGATCATTTTGAACCCGTGGCTGGAGTCCAGAATCATATAACAATTCTGTCGAAAGACATCGAATATGGGGAAATTGTCCGGGCTGAAGGCCCCGAGGCCCCCCGAGGGTTCATCTTTGTAACGCTGGTACTTGTCCTTATACCTTTTCTGGCAGTGGGCCAGGGCAGAGGTCCACATGTGCGCGAATTCGGGACCCACTGTGAAATCGGGAGAATCGATGCCGTAAGGATCGACCGCGACATTTTTCCTTTCCACCAAATACGGCATGGACCCTCCCTGAATCCCGCCGAAATGAGCGTCAGGCTTGTAGTAGATCCCCCACATGTCCTCTGTGATCAACGCCCCGTCTTCGCTGGAGTAAAGGGGCGCATCCGTGTCCACATGGATCACAGGGGGCATCTTCCCTTGATTGTTCAGGCCGTAATTGGGCTCTACACCCAGAGTTCCTTCCTGAAGGCACAAGTAGGTCCACATAAGAAGATCCTTATGGACTTTGCCGGTTTCTTCTTTGATCTCAATCTTCACCGGAAGCCCGAGCATTTCCCAGAAATTCTTGGCCCATGGTCCGGCACCGACAACCACATAGTCACACCGGATGCTGCCCTTTGCTGTTTCAACAGCCGTCACGCACCCGTTAATGTCGAAGCCTTCGACCTCCAATCCTGTGAGGATTCGGACCCCTTCTGCTTCGGCTTTGTCCGCCAGTCGGTAGAGAGAGCGGGTGTTGAAAGCATAGCCTCCCTTTTTCTCATGAAGGATAGACGTTATGTTTTGGGCCTGCCAGTCATGAAAGATAGTGTCTTTCATGTACTTCAGGCAGTCTTTCTTGCCTTCGATGAATTTTGATTCGTACCCGATGTTTTTTTGCCGCTCGTAGATTTCTCCAACGTCCTCGTGCATGCTCTCCGGCGAGATTTGCATATACCCTACTGGAAGGTATCCATAGGCTTCCGCATCCTCCTCCCATACTTCGACGCTGTGGGCGATCACTTCTTGCATGGCCGGCTGATAGTAGTTGTTTCGGATCACCCCGCAGGCGATCCCCGAGGCGCCGGCCCCGATCGCTGTTTTGTCTATGAGCAGGATATCTTTGCCGGAGCCGAGCTTTCTAGATTTCAACTCCTTGGCAAGGTGCCAGGCTGTGCTCAACCCGTGAATCCCGGCACCGACGATTACATATTTGCAGTGCTTTGGTAGTGACATGATTTAAACTCCTTTTGAGAAAAACGTTTACCGATTACGGTTTCTGTAGAAATGGCTAAAGCAGGATGTAAGAGCCATTTCTTGAAAAAGCCCGTTTTTTTATGCCGCTTTGCTTTCTTCCTCTTTTTCATCTCCATGATCGTGCTTCAAGTCTCCATCCACAGTCCCCCGCACGCGCTCCCTTTCTTCAGCAAAATCAAAACCGGTCCAGATTCCAATCGAGCCGAGAATGGAATCCTGGGGGTGGAACTCCCTGAATATCTTGAAGTAGTAGGCGGCTTCTTTGCTGTTGATGACCGCCTTGGGGTTTTCCTCCTTGATACGCTCAACGTCCTCGTCGCTCAAGGCTTGTTCGGCCATTTTCTCTCCGAGGCTCTCGCAGCCCGCGCCCTGGGTGTACTGCACCTTATAGCGCCAAAGGATCTCATCAGGGAGATACCCTGTATTCTCAAATGCCTTGCGCAGGATCCACTTCTCTATCTTGGCGCCATGGTGCTCGCGTATTTTGAGTTCAGGGGGGATCTTCATGGACAGATCCACCATCGCTACATCGAAGAAGGGAACCCTCAGCTCAAGGCTGAAAAGCATCCCCATCCGGTCCGCTCTCTGGAGATTGATATTGTGAACGTTCCCTATGCAACGCCTGGCCTCCATGTTCAACTTCTCGAAGGGGAAGTGTTTCATATAGTGGTATCCTGTGAAGAGCTCATCCGCGCCTTCACCCGTGAGCACCACGGTAACGTAATCCGCAGCCAGCTTGCAGGTGAAATAGCAGGGAACGGCACAGCGGACCAGCGAAGGATCGTAGGTTTCGAGCTTTTTGATAACAATGGGGAGGGCTTCATGATATTCCTCCTCGGTAAACAGAAGCTCATGATGGGTGGAGCCGATATGTTTTGCTGCAATGCGTGAAGCCTTTATATCATCGCTCAAATCGCCGTTCTCATCTTGCATGCCGACCACAAAAGTGTGAAGGTGAGGGATCTCGTCTGCGGCAATGGCTGCGACCAGGCTACTGTCCAGTCCGCCGCTGCAAAAAGAGCCGACCGGAACTTCCGGATCCGCGAGCAATCTGTCTTTAACCGCCTTTATGAACGTTTTCCGAATCAGTTCACTGGTCTCGTCAATGTCTGTAAGAAGGTGGTCCTCAATCTCCGGGATCTGGTAATACTGGACAAATCCATCCTTTGGCGTGTAATAGTGGCCGGCAGGAAATTCGTGAACTTCTTCCACCCCCGCCAGGGTCATGGCACCCAGCTCAGAGGTGAAGTAGAGTCTGTCGTGGTAATACCCGTAGTAAAGGGGCTTGATACCGATGGGGTCTCTTGCCAGCATAAAGTCATCCCCGTCAAAGATAGCAAAGGCAAACATGCCGTCCAAGTCCTCGACACAATGGGGACCTTTCTCTTGGTAAAGATGAAGGATCGCTTCTGTGTCTGATTTGGTTCGGAATCGATACTTGGGGGTAAGTCTCTCTCTGAGCTTTTGGAAATTGTACACTTCACCATTGCAGATAATCCCCGTGCTCCCACCGTTCGCGAGAATGGGCTGATGGCCGTATGCCACATCGACGATAGAGAGACGGGTATGGCCGAAAACCGCATTGCCGTTAACATGGAGGCCTCTGTCATTGGGACCGCGATGGGGCAAAGCGTCCAACATTCGATGAATGGTTTGAATGTCTTTGGTACCGATACATCCTGCGATGCCGCACATAAGAAATCCTTTCCTGGGCATTTTCTAAGCCCAAAGCTTGTGGGTAGGATGGCAAAAATTCCGAGCCAGTCCCCCATGGCGACCAAAGGGAAATTCTAAGGTCATTGGGTGGAGCTGGCTCAGGTTCTTCTGCATACCGGAGTCCTGCTGAGATAGCCCTGTCAAGAAGAGCCCTAAGGGAGCTTGCGGCTCTTTAGGTTGTTGTCTCCTCCAGGCGCGCCGGCACGCGCTTCCTAACGGTCGTCTTAACGGGTCGGCTCACCTTGCCGCGGAATTCCCACACCATGCCGATAAATGCACCGGCGACCATGGCCAAGTGGGCAAAGATGAGAGCGAACTTCGAAGCAGAACCCACTTTCTCGCCTTTCCCTTTTGTCAATTCCATCTTTTCACCTCGTATCTTTTGGTTAGTAAACAAAAACTTTCCCCAAATTGGCCGTGGTGAGGGGATCATCCATATAACTTCCCAGCCCGATCCTTTGAATGGATTCCATCCCCCGTGGATCGTATTCCGGCATCTCCACGTCGGGCGCGTCATCCACCGTTACTTGTTCGGCGATCTTGATGGCCCCTTCCAGCTTGGCAAAAGAAAAATCAATCAAGTATCGCAGAAAGGCAAAAGGATGCCTCATCATATGGAAGCCGTATTTTATGCAAAGGGCCTGACCCTTCTTGGCATCGGCATAGGCACGTTCTGTGGGATGCTCTTCGTGGGTGGTGGCCGCGCTTTGGAAGGTGGGCAGATCCAGCATGAGATTCAAATGGGACATGAGGATGTTCAAAAGGTTGTGACTCACCAGGCCGTAGTTTGGGTTGTATTCGATGCGCGGGTCGGCAATCGTGGGGTAACCTGCGTGAATGCAAGTCGCACCAGGATTGAGGATCTGGGCCGCGCAGATGCCGAAGAGGACCTCTGCGTGGGTCATGGCCAGGATCCCGTTGTAGCAAAAGGGGGCGCTGATCCCCCCCATAGGCATGGCCGAGATGAAAACAGGCAGCCCCGCCCGAACCACTTTCACGAAATGCTCTGAAAAGTTCTCGTTCACTTCCAGGGGCGGGCGGGTCAGGCAGAAAACGATCATTATATTTTTTCTTTGCTCATAGATTTCCCTTGCCTTAGCCAGTGCCCGATCCGAAGTGACAGCAAAGTAAATGGGCTTGGAGCAATGCTCGGCCATGATGGTCATTTGTTCGACTTCGTCTTTGAGCTTTACCCCTCTGCCCATCCCTGCGACAACGTCATGGGCTTGTGCGATTTTTGCAATACGCGCTACATGGTGCGGTGACGGCGTGAGACCTCCTTGCCCTGCTTCTTCGTCATACACATAAGGTGCGGTGCCGCCGATGAAAAAGCTGTTCAAGGGGACAAAGAAATCGGAAACTCCCGGTACAGTTTTGAGACAATCCTCCACCAGCCCGGAAGTGATATAGATGCGGCCGTCGTAGACCACAGCCTTTCCCTCGGCCTCAAACTTCCTGAAAGCCTCTTGTATTTCGGGCTGCTTGCATCCCACACCTAAATTTTCCAGTATCCACAAGGCGTCCTGATGGACCTGAAAGAGCATGTCCACTGTTTTGCTGCCCAGCAAGGATTTCGATTTTTCTACTTGCCCTGTGCTCATCCGTTCTTCCTCTATGGCTATTTTCAAATTCAGCATATTCACTTTAACCTTTAGGTGATTTGAGAATAAAAAATTAAGCAAAACTTAATAAAAGGTAATAGGCTTCAATTGAGATAATACTTCTAAAGATAATTTCAACAGCAACAATTACGATAAAAAAATTGCTATGTCAAGTCTTTAGTTCAGCCTCGGCAGATGACCCGTTACCCGCACCCCCACCTTGGTCGTCGAGCATACTCGTAAGCCTCGTGAGACCGCATACGATCTGTTCGACTTCCTCAGTCGAAAGCCTTCTGATGCCGGCGACTATTTTGTTCTGTACAGGGAGGGGAGCGTTTTTCACAAGCATCGATCCTTCTCCTGTGAGGGAGATGGTGATGATTCGTCTGTCCTGAGAAGTCCTGGCCCTTTCCACAAGCCCCTTTCGCTCCAAGCGGTCAATAATTCCTGTGACAGTGCTGGAATTGACCATGATGATCCTTCCGATTTGAGAAGGGGGCAGCGGCCCGTTCTCATACAAAGCCAGAAGGCAGGAAAGCTGGGCTGAAGTGACATGATGTGTTTTTTCAAGAGCTTTCGTGTACTGCTCTTCTGCCTGCATAAGTCGCCGTAGAAGCCAGCCGATATTCTTGGTAGCGTGGTCTGCTGTATTGTCTATATGCGTTGATTCCATGTCAGCATAAAATGTCAGGATGCTAGATGTTTTACTTAAGATAATTTGAATTCAAAATATCAACGCCCGAAAGGTCTGTCAAGCTTTTTTTGATGAAGGGGAAAAATTTTCAGGGGAGCGTGCGGAGAAAGCAGAGAAAAGGCGGGACCGGATTCACATCACTTCCAAATCCTGTACGTCCAACATGTAAGCGAGTTTCGTCAGGGCATTAACGATCTGTTCCACCTCGCCTTCGGGCAGTTTCTTGAGACCTTCCACAATCTTTTTCTGGAGCGGGGGTGGCGCATGACTTGCAAGCTCTTTACCTCTCTCCGTAAGAGATATGGTTATAACGCGCCGATCCGGGGAGATCCGGGATCTCTCCACAAAGCCCTTTTGCTCCAGACGATCTATGATGCCCGTCACGGTGCTCGAATTGACCATGATGTATTTTGCAATCTGGGACGGCGGAAGTGGGCCGTGCTCTTTCAGGGCCAGCAAACAGGTAAGCTGGGGAACACTCACGAGATATTTCTTATTGAGCTCTTTGGTGTACAGCATGCTGCCCTGCATGAGTTTGCGCATGAGCCAGACAATGTCTCTGACATGGTCTGGTTGAGGGGAAGGGAGGCTTTCAACCGGGGCCTCGTGTTCTGATATGGACATAGTGCTGCCCCCGAAATGGATTCTGCGTTGCCTAAATGAGCTATTTTAAAAGATACGACCGATATTTTACAACATCAACACATGGGGAGATGATGCCTTTCTGGTGATCAGAGGCGGAGGATTCTCGTTGAACGAACCGGCTGGATGCAGTAATCTCTCGTGGCAGGATTTTTCTCCAAGGGAGTCTTTCCATGGCTGATAAGGATATCACACGAATCGCTGTCATCGGTGCAGGAAGCTGGGGCACCACTCTGGGTAACCTTCTGGCTGAAAAGGGGTATGAGGTCCATCTTTGGGTCAGGGAGGATGAGGTCTACCGGCAAATCAAAGAAAATGGGATCAATCGAATCTTCCTTCCCCATATCCAGCTGGCGCCGCAACTGAAACCCGTGAGATCTTTCGAGGAGGCACTGCCAGAAAAGGAACTGGCCTTGATGGCTGTGCCGTCCCATGTGTTTCGAGGTGTCCTAAACCGGATGAAACGCCACCTGAATCCAGAAACAGCCATAATGACGGCCACAAAGGGTTTGGAAAATGAGACCCTCAAGACCATGTCGCAAGTGGCTGAAGAGGCTTTGGCCAAGCCAAATTCAGAGCGGTTGGCTTGCTTGGCAGGTCCGAGTTTTTCCAAAGAGGTCTCCATGAAATACCCGACGGCGGTGACGATAGCCTGTCACGACCTACAGCATGCAGAGCGGCTCCAGAGGCTTTTCTACACGGATTACTTCCGGGTGTACACCACAGCGGACCTGATCGGCGTGGAGCTCAGCGGTGCCTTGAAAAATGTCATAGCCATCGCTGCCGGGGTTTTAGACGGGTTGAATTTTGGACACAATGCCATGGCAGCGTTGATTACGCGGGGCCTTGCGGAGATCACCCGGTTGGGCGTAGCCATGGGGGCCAGTCCTCTCACCTTTGCCGGTCTGGCCGGTTTGGGGGATCTTGTCTTGACGTGCACAGGAAATCTGAGCAGGAACCGAACCGCAGGTCTCAAGATTGCCGAAGGAGAGCGGCTCGAAGACATTGTAGGCGAAACCCCTATGGTGGCGGAAGGGGTCAAAACCGCGGTGTCAGCCTATGAGCTTGGAAACAAGATGGGTGTGGAGAGGCCCATTATTAATGAGGTTTACGAAGTGCTTTACCGCGGAAAGAACCCCAGAGAAGCGGTGAGGGAGCTTATGACCAGGGATTTGAAGGTGGAGCAGGAATGAAATCGCTTTGCGATTTCATAAAGAAAGGACAACCATCGTGTCCTTGAACGATGAGCCGCTGCAGTTGGATACGATCCAGAAAGCACTGGGTCGGTCCCTTTTTGCCGGAAACTTTGTCTACCGTGAAAGCGTGGATTCCACGAACACGGTGGCAAGGGCGCTTGCCGACCAAGGGTCTCCAGAGGGGACTGTTGTGGCGGCCGAGGAACAGACATCCGGGCGTGGTCGTCTGGGTAGGGGTTGGGTCTCCCCGCCTGGAGCCAATCTTCTCTTTTCTTTGCTTCTTAGACCCTCTCTGGAGCCGGAAAATGTGTTTATCCTCACCATGATCTTGGCTCTGGCAAGCATCGATGCGATCAAGGAACTCACTCATTTGAACTGCCTGATCAAATGGCCCAATGATCTCTATCTAAAAAGGAAGAAGCTGGCGGGTATTCTCACGGAGTTCTCGGTGAGAGGAAAATCCGTAGAGCACGTCATCCTGGGCCTCGGGCTTAATGTCCACTGGCACCCTGATTCGGGAACGAATGTCGCTCGCCAGGCCACAAGCCTCTTTAGGGAGACGGGGCTCAAAACGGACAGAAGTGAACTTCTGGTCCGCATCATAAAGGCGTTTGAAGATTATTATGGACATGTAAAACAGGGAAAAAATGATTCCTATTACAAAAGGTGGAACAAGCTCTGTCTGGTCTTGGGCAAGCAAGTGGTCATCGAATCCTCACAGGGCGAGATCCATGGCGTGGCATTGGAGATCGATCGCCAGGGCGCTTTGATGATTCGAGACCACAAAGGCACGGAACAAAGGATCACCAGCGGCGATGTGTCCGTCAAATGGGACGAGGTGGGGTCATGCTAACATGCCTATATTACGTTGGAATTACTGTAAATCCCTAACGGTGGTGTGCTCCCATGGCAAGAGAAAAGGTCCTCGTCGTTGACGATGAGGAAGATCTTCTGGAACTGCTCAGGTTCAATCTGTCAAAGGAAGGCTATGAGGTGTCTTGTGCCGCATCGGGCGGGGACGCCCTGAAGTCGGTGCGGTCACACATTCCTGATCTGATCCTGCTGGACCTCATGTTGCCCGACATGGACGGCCTTGAGGTGGCCAGACGCCTGAGAAATGATTCCGATACGCGGAACATTCCGATTGTCATGTTAACAGCAAAGGGTGAAGAGGCGGATATCGTAACCGGACTGGAGCTTGGAGCGGACGACTACATCACCAAACCCTTCAGCCGCAAGGTCTTGGTCGCCCGATTGAGGGCGGTGCTGCGCAGAAAGGGCGGGGAGACGCTGGAGGAAGACTCGATTATTGCTGTTCATGACCTTGTGATCCATCCAGGCCGGCGAGAAGTGCTTGTCAAAGGCAAACCCGTGAAACTGACTTTCACAGAATTCGGGATTCTTCATTTTCTGGCCAGAAAGGCGGGATGGGTCTTCACGCGCAGCCAGATCGTTGATGCGGTTCGGGGGGATGATTATTTCGTCACCGATCGTTCGGTGGATGTGCAAATCGTTGGACTGAGGAAAAAACTCGGCCATGCAGGTCAGTGCATCGAAACGGTGCGGGGCGTTGGCTATCGGTTTGAGGAGTGAGCTGTGGCAAAAAAGAAGCGCTTATTGTGGCACATCTTCCTCTCCTATTTGCTCATCGCCTTTGTCTCTCTTTTGGCTGTCACATGGTATGCCTCCACCTCGATGAGGCATTTTTTCCTGAAACAGGTGGAAAAAGAACTGGATGCGCGTGCCCGTCTGTTCGAAAACCAGGTCCTGGAACGGCTCGACCCTCTTGATGAGGAGAGGATCGATCAGCTCTGCAAGGATATGGGGCGATTCACGGAGACACGATTCACCGTGATCCTACCGTCCGGCAGGGTTGTGGGAGATTCTGATGAAGATCCCCAAAAGATGGACAACCACATGGATCGCCCCGAGATTTTGAAGGCCTTGAATCTCGGTCGAGGCACCTCCACCCGCTACAGCGTCACCCTGGAGCAGAGCATGATGTATGTCGCGCTGCCTCTCAAGAAGGATACCAGAATGATGGGCGTGGTTCGGACCTCCATGTCTGCAAAGTCGATAGATGAGGCCCTGGATCGCATTCAAATTCGGATTTTCTTAGGCGGGTTCATCATGGCCGCCTTTGCCGCAGTCCTCAGCTTCATCATTTTGCACCGCATCAAACGACCCATTGATGAAATCAAAAGAGGGGCGGAGCGTTTTGCCCGGGGTGATTTTCAATTTCGGCTGCCGGCTTCGGATATGGAAGAACTGGCGGGGCTTTCAGAAACCATGAACCAGATGGCCGGGGAGCTTCAGGAGCGGATCAACACGATTACGGCGCAGCGAAACGAATTGGAGGCTGTCCTTTCCAGCATGGTTGAGGGGGTTATTGCCGTGGACATGGAAGAGCAGATTATCAGCATGAATAACGCGGCCGCCCAAATCTTTCATTGTGACCCCCAGGAAGCCGAAGGCCGCAGTATCCAGGAGGCGGTGAGATATCCCAATCTGCAAAAGTTTGTCAGTGAGGCCTTGTCCAGCTCCACACCCGTGGAAAAGGATATCGTCCTTTACGGTGATGAGGAACAAATCCTTTACGGGCTCGGCACTCCACTGCGGGATGCGGAGGGGACGCGAGTGGGCGCGCTCATTGTGTTGAATGATGTCACCCAGCTTCGGAGACTCGAAAATATTCGACGGGACTTTGTGGCCAACGTCTCCCACGAGATCAAAACCCCCATAACGGCGATCAAGGGTTTTGTGGAGACCCTGCGGGATGGTGCCGCGAAGAACCAGAAAGATGCGGAGCGATTCCTGGAAATCATCGACAAGCATGTGGATCGCCTTGAGGCTATAATCGAAGACCTTCTCAGCCTTTCAAGAATAGAGCGGCAGGCGGAAACGGAAGAGATCCCTCTTAACGACGGGTCCATTAAGGAAGTTCTGCAGACCGCCATTCAGGTCTGTCAGGTCAAGGCGGCACCCAAGCACATCCGTCTGGATCTTTCCTGCGAGGAGGTGTTGAGGGCGAAGATCAACCCTGCCCTGCTGGAGCAGGCCGTGGTCAATCTGTTGGATAACGCCGTTAAGTACAGTAATCCGGGGAGCACGGTTACGGTTGCCGCGACGACACAGGACCACGCAGTCTTAATCTCTGTGGTTGATCACGGATGCGGCATAGAAAAGCGCCACCTCGCGCGACTCTTCGAGCGCTTCTACCGAGTGGATAAGGCAAGGAGCCGAAAACTGGGGGGCACTGGGTTGGGTCTGGCCATTGTCAAGCACATCATGCAAGCGCACGGGGGCCGTGTCTCTGTGCAAAGCCGACCCGGAAAAGGAAGTACCTTTACCCTGCACCTTCCTGGATAGAAGTCTTGGAAAATCTCTGCGCTTCTGAAATCGAGTGCATTCTAATAGCACTTCCAACAGAGCTCCCTCTTCTGCCTTAAGCCTTGCACCTATCTTTCCCGACATCTCACCCAAACTTAATGCTTCTCTAATGGAAACCTAACAATCCTTCCTTTATTTCACCGAGACAATGCCGGGGATGAAAAGGCATGTCTATTGGAATCAAGGGAGGTGATGAATGGCGGTGCTTAACAAAAACCTAACGGAAGTCTAACAAAAGCCTAACAATCAACAATTACATATCAAATCCAAGGAAAAGGAGGAATTTTAATGAAATCAAGAAATTTGTTGGTGCCTGCTGTCGCTTTGGCATTGTGTTTCACTACAACAGTGGTCTGGGCGGGCAATATTGTGATCAAAGGTTCGACCACGGTTTTGCCCATTGCTCAGAAAGTGGCGGAAGTCTACATGAAGCAGAACCCGGATGTGAAGATATCCATCTCCGGTGGCGGCTCAGGTAACGGCATCAAGGCGCTCATCGACGGTACCACGGATATTGCCGACAGCTCGCGGTTCATTAAAGACAAAGAAGTGGCTTTGGCCGTGGAAAAGGGACGGTATCCCGTGCCTTTCGCGGTAGCCTATGACTGCATCGTCCCGGTGGTTCATCCGACCAACAATATGAAAAATCTGACCCTGGACCAGCTCAAAAGGATTTACATGGGCGAGGTCAAAAACTGGACAGAAGTCGGCGGTCCTGACAGCCCTGTGGTGGTCATCTCTCGAGACACCTCCTCAGGGACGTATGAAGTGTGGCATGAGAAAGTGCTCGAGAAGCAGCGGGTCTTCCCGGGTGCCCTGCTTCAGGCTTCAAACGGCGCGGTTGTCCAGGCGGTTTCCAAGAACAAGAATGCCATCGGCTACATTGGGCTGGGTTATGTCTCCAAGGAGGTGAAGGCTTTGACGGTGAACAACATCAGGGGCTCTGCGG
>JARRRH010000124.1:0-12302 GCA_037380925.1 Deltaproteobacteria bacterium
CTGGAAGCATTCGAGAAGGAAGGCGATGGAGCTTCCCCTCATCGGGATTGCCGTGGCGATCAAGCTGTCCGAGGACCGGGGCGAGATTCTGGATTCCAGAATTGCCTTGACCGTTGCCGCACCAACGCCTATCCGGGCCTACCTGGCGGAAGACTTCTTGAAAGGAAAGCCCTTTAAGGACGAGGTGCTTCAGGAGGCCGGGCGTATTGCATCTTCTACAGACTGTTGCACCATTAGAACGAGCTTGCGGTGTGAAGCATGGTATCGGGAGGAGATGGTCAGGGTCTTTGTGCCCCGAATGGCAAAGCTGGCCGCTGAGCGTATTAAAGAATGACACGGTCCTCCGCTCTTAAAAGTGGAGACAGAGGGTATTTGACGGATAGACCATGACTACGTTTGAGGCGCAAGGCCCAAGGCATAAGGCTTAAGGGATTTCTTCAAGAGGTTTCACCTTACGCCTTTAGCCTTAAGCCCTGTGCCGTTAGCCCCATAACAAAATTGGTCATGGCCAACACCGGGGAACTTTCACACAGCTAAACCCAAGTGAGGAGAATGACATGAAAAAGGTGTCGGTTTCTTTTACTTTGAATGGTGATCTTGTGACAGCGGAGGTTCCCGTCACCTGGACCCTTTTGAAGACGTTACGGGAGTACTTTGAATTGACGGGGGCAAAGGAAGGATGTGGCGCAGGGGAGTGCGGCTGCTGCACTGTTATCGTGGACGGCCAAGCGGTCAACTCGTGTCTCTACCCCATTCCGGAAATTGAGGGAAGATCTGTGACAACCATAGAAGGTCTAGCCGATAAAGAAGGGATGTTGCATCCCCTTCAGAACGCTTTCTTGGAAAACAACGGGGTTCAGTGCGGTTTTTGCACCTCGGGGATGATCATGTCGGCAAAGGCACTATTGGACGAAAACCCCGAACCAACCGAAGAGGATATCAGGACAAGCATCTCAGGAAATTTCTGTCGGTGCACCGGATATGTCCAGATCATAGAGGCCGTTCAAATGGCGGCAAAACCCAACGCGTAGAGACGGACAAAGGCAGAGGAGGAAGCGATGTTGGATTATGTGTATGTCGGAAAAAGCATTCCGAGGGCCATTGAGACAAACAAGGTCACCGGACAGGCGGTTTACATGAACGACCTCAAGCGGCCCGGGATGCTTTACGGAAAGATACTCTACAGCAGATATGCCCACGCAAGGATCAAGGGGATTGACACGTCCAAAGCCAAGAAGCTCCAAGGGGTCCGGGCGGTTTTGACGGGACATGATATACCGGACGTGAGGGTGGGATTCATCAAAGATCAGAGGGTGCTCAAGAAGGAGGTGGTTCGACAGTTCAGGGACGAAGTCGCGGCTGTTGCCGCCATCAGCCCGGAGATTGCGGAAGAGGCCGTCCATCTGATCGATGTGGAATATGAGGAAATGCCGGCGGTTTTTGATCCTCTCGAAGCGATGAAACAAGATGCCCCCCTTGTTCACGAGGTGGACGCGCGGGGAAGGCCCATCAGAAGCAATATTCTTCCTCTGCCGTGGAAGTTCCTGGCAGGAGACATAGAGCAGGGCCGTCAGGAGGCAACATACGTTGTCAAAGACAACGTGAGCACGACCTGGGTGAATCAGGGCTGCATGGGAACGAGCGGATGTGTTGCCGAATTCGATATGAACAATAACTTGACCCTCTATAGTCAGACCAATGTTCCCTTTCTGGGAAAACAGAGAATCCAGGAATACCTTGGCCAGATCGGCCTCAAGAGGAGCCGGGTGCGGGTATTGAACCCCGTGGTGGGCGGAAGCTTCGGGACAAAGCTGGACACGGACATTTATGAATTCATCGCCATCCAGCTTGCTTTGAAAACCAGAAAGCCTGTGAAGATCCTGTTTACCCGGGAAGAAGAGTTTTTCGCCCTTCCGCCGAGACAGCCGGCCCTCTTTTCCATAGAGCAAGGCTGTGACAAGGAGGGGAACTTGACCTTCAGGAAAGTCGAAGCGATTCTCGACAACGGCGCCTACACGTCTTGGGGTGCCACGACGCCCTCGGTGATGATGATGCCCATCTCGTCGCTTTACCGTGTACCCAACGTCAGTTTTGAAGCCACATGTGTGTACACCAACAATATCTACTGCCAGGCCATGAGAGGATACGGCAATCCTCAGGCGACTTTTGCCGTGGAGACATCCATGGATCGCTTGGCGGAAGAGGCGGGGATCGACCCGGCGGACCTGAGGCTGATTAACTGTAACCAACCGGGTGAGGTGACCCCCATGAGGCTCAAAATAACGACGTGCCCTCTGGAAGAATGCATCAGATCCGTGAAGGAGAAGATTAACTGGAGTGAGAAAAGAGGAAAGCGAAACGGTCGGGGCGTGGGGATGGCTTCCCTGATCCATGTGGCCGGAGGGGCCAGGGTATACAAGTCGGACGGTCACGGGATTGTGGTGAAGGTGGATCAAAATGGGGAGGTTGATGTGCTGGAAAGTGGCACAGACCAAGGTCAGGGTTCGCCCACGGTGATTGCCCAGATGGTTGCTGAGGCCCTGGGCTTCAGGCCCGAAGATGTTTCTATGACCCTTGGGGACACCAGCCTGTGCCTGTGGGATGCGGGCACTCACGCAAGCCGCCATACATTCATGGCGGGTAATGCGGCTGTTCAGGCCTGTGAAAAAGCGAAACAGCAGATCCTGGAAATGGCTGTGGAGCACATTCCTCAAATTGTTACGTACGGAATCAAGAAGAAAAAGAAAAAGGCCCCGGAATTCGTCGAACCCGAGTTGGAATGGGGTCTCGTTTCGGATCCCGATAAGATGGATATTAAGGACCGAATGGTCTTCCCGAAGGACGCTCCTGAACACCCCTATTTTAGGATGGAGGTGAGCGAGATTCTGACCCGGGGGCTCCACGTTGGAACCGGTGAGAGCAAGGTGGTTGTGGGTGAGGCCTTCTATGATCCTCCTACAGAAATGCTGGATCGAGAAATGAAGGGCAACTACTCCATGACCTATGCCTTCGGAACAACCGCTGTGGAGGTCGAAGTGGATAAGGAAACAGGAGAAGTCAAAATTCTTCGGCTCCTGGCCGCCCACGATGTACATTATTCCGGTTGAACCCATCATCATTGAAGAACCGGACGGTGCCGGGCCTTTTGGGGCCAAAGGCATCGGTGAGCCGGGTCTTGTGCCCACGGCACCAGCGCTTGCGAATGCGGTGTATGATGCTATTGGTGTCAGGATCACTGATTTGCCGATCACCCCGGAGAAGGTACTCTCGGCCCTAAGGAAAAAGGATGTGTGTTAGTGAAAAATTCGAGGCGCTTCCATGGTTGAAAAATACTTTCGTCTGGGCTGCGACATCGGCGGCACCTTCACCGACTTCGTGCTGTTGAACGACCAATCAGGGGAGATCAAAATCAACAAGTGCTTGACCACCCCCAGGGACCCTTCTGATGCTGTGGAACAGGGCATCCGGGAACTGGAAACCGTGGTCCCCGGCTTCGTGGAAAAACTGGATGAAGTCATCCATGGAACAACACTGGTTATCAACTCCATCATCGAGAGAAAGGGCGCCGTAACAGGCCTGATAACCACGAAGGGCTTTCGGGATGTTCTGGAGCTCGGAAGAGAGATCCGATATGCTCCGTATGACATTTTTGCCGAGTTCCCCAAGCCTCTCATTCCTCGGAGATTTCGCCTGGAAGTGGACGAGAGGGTGCGCAGTGACGGGACTGTGCTGAAACCCCTGAAAATTGGTGAGGCAAGTGACGTTGTCCGAAACTTACTCCACATGGGGGCCGAGTCCATTGCCGTCTGCCTCCTTAACTCTTTTGAGAATCCCACCCACGAATTGATGATCAAGGAGATTATCGAAAAAGAGGCGCCTCAGGTCTCGGTTTCTATCTCATACCATGTTCTGCCTCAGATCAGGGAGTATGAGAGGACGAGCACCACGGTGACCAACGCCTATGTAAAACCCTTGACGGGGCGCTATCTTTCAAAACTCTCGGGGAGGCTCGAATCCATCGGTTTCAAAGGGAAGCTCTTCATTATGCTCTCCAGCGGAGGGATCACGTCGGTGGAGACCGCTGCGGAGTTTCCTGTGAGGATCATAGAATCGGGACCCACAGCAGCAGTTATAGCCGGCCAATATTTTGGGAAGCTTTTTGATGTGCCGGAAATGTTCTGTTTTGACATGGGCGGGACAACGGCTAAATCCTGTCTCATCCAGAAGGGCGTGGCGGGAGTTGTTCCCACTTTCGAAGTGGGTCGTGTGCAGCGGTTTATGAAGGGCAGCGGCTTAACCATTCAGGTCCCTGTTGTGGATTTGATGGAAATCGGGGCTGGCGGGGGCAGCATCGCAAAAGTAAGCCGCATGGGAACGCTTCGGGTGGGACCGGAAAGTTCCGGGGCAGATCCGGGCCCGATTTGCTATGATCGGGGTGGAAAAGAGCCTTGCGTGACGGATGCCGACCTCCTGTTAGGATATCTGGATGAGAACTATTTCCTCGGTGGAGAAATGAGGCTCGAGCGGGAGGCGGCCAGGCGGGGCGTGGAAGAAAAGATAGCCAAACCCTTAGGGGTGCCTTTCATCCAGGCTGTGTGGGGGATCCATGATCTGATCAATGAGACCATGGCCGCCGCGGCAAAGACACACATTGCGGAAAAAGGAGGCAATCCCAAAATCGTCACTGTCGCGGCCTTTGGCGGTGCAGGGCCGTTACACGCCTACGGCCTGGCCAAGAAGTTAGGAGCTCCGCGATTCATGGTGCCCCCCAATGCCGGTGTGGGTTCCGCCCTTGGGTTTTTTACCGCCCCCAGAGCCTTTGATCTTGTCAGAAGCCACAAGGCCGCCTTGAGAGACGCTGATTTTGGGGAGATCGAAAGAATATTCCGTGAACTGGAGGCGGAAGGGGTAAAAACCCTGGAGAAGGCGGGTGGAGAAGAAGTGGTTCAGTTTGAAAGATCAGTGGATATGCGGTTTGTGGGGCAAGGCTCGGAAACGAACCTGGCCCTGCCTGAAAATGATTTCACTTTGCTCAACAAAGAGGGCATCCGCCGGCGTTTTGATGATATTTATGAGAAGCTGTACGGAAGGACCTACCCTGACTCCGCCGTGGAATTCATCAATTTCAAGGTCAGGGCCAGACTGCCGGAGCGTCTCCTTCAGTTGCCCGGTGCCGGAGATGGGTCACGAATGCTGCAAGCGGCGATCAAAGGGCAACGACCGGCGTACTCCGGGATGGCCCAGGACTACATTTCCCACACTGTTTACGATCGGTACCGGCTTTTTACCGGCGCAAAATTCGACGGCCCTGCCATTGTTGAGGAGAGGGAATCCACGGTTGTTGTGGGCGAGGATGCGTCGGTATGGGTAGATGAGTATGGATTTCTGTGGATAGATCTGAAGACGGCGCAGTGCTAAGCCGCCATCGCCTCAAGGCTTTGGCGTGCCAAGAGGCACAAGGCGGAAGGCATAAGGCTGACGGCAAAATCGGAGACCCTACTGATACTTCCTTGCGCCCTGCGCCTTTAGCCTTAGGCCGTTTCACGATATCGCCTTGAGGGGAATGGCCATCCCTGGCGGAAGCCTGGTCGGTTTGAGGCAAAGCTTTGCCAGCATTGAGCCGTAGGTCTGTGATTGTTACGTAAGATGTCCTACTTCGAAGCATGGAGCACCTGATGACCACAAAATTCGATCCTATCACCCTCGAGATACTCTGGCGCAGGCTGATTTCCGTTGTTGACGAAGCGGACAGCGCGGTTGCACGTACGGCCTTTTCAAGTCTTCTCAGGGATGCCCACGATTACACCTGCATGTTCACGGACCGGAAAGGAAGAGAGCTGGCTCAAGGATCTTTTGCCACACCCGGCCAGTCGGGGGCCATGGCGCTCGGCATAAAAAATCTGGTCAATCAACTGCCGGTGGATAGTTATAAGCCGGGCGATGTCTTCATCACCAATGACCCGTGGGCTCTTGCCGGGCATCTGAATGACGTTTGTGTGATGAGCCCCATATTTTATAAAGACCACATCACCGCCTTTACCGCCTGTGTGTTCCACCACTCGGACATCGGCGGCCGTGTGTCTTCGGACAACCACGAAGTGTTCGAAGAAGGACTCTTCATTCCCTTGGTGAAACTTTACGACGGCGGGGAGTTGAACCATGCGGTTATGGAAATGATCCGATGGAATGTGCGTACTCCCGACGAAGTTATCGGGGATATCCGCTCTCAGATCGCGGCCAACCACGTATGCGCCGAGAAGATATGCCAGATGCTCGAAGAGAGTGCTATGGACGGGCTGGATGATTTGGCTGAGGAGATTATAGGGCGCACAGAGCGGAGCATGCGCGAGGCCATTGCCGCCGTCCCGAACGGCATCTATGAGGCCGAAGGTATCGTAGAGCAGATGGAGGGCAAAAAGGATGTAGTCATCAAAGTGGCGGTGGAGGTGAAGGGTAGCGACATTATCGTAGACCTGGAAGGTTCTTCCCCTCAGGTGGAATGGGGCGGCAACGTGGTTTACAATTTCACCTACGCGTATGTGCACATGGCGGTAAAGAGCATGTTCGATCCGGATATTCCCAACAATGACGGGTGCGCTGCACCCATTACCTTGAAAGCCCCGGAAGGGAGTGTGGTGAACTGCAAGTTCCCCGCTGCTGTTGCTGCCAGAATGCAGATCGGGCATTTCATGACCGAAATCATTTATAGAGCTCTGGCGGAAGCCGTGCCGGATCGCGTCATTGCAGCGAGCGGCGGGACCCCGGCGACCATGAATGTGTTCTACGGCCGAAGGAATGACGGAAGGCCCTGGCATTCCGTGATCATCAGGGGGGGAGGAATGGGCGCAAGCGCCGGCGCGGATGGCCACTATGTGTCCATCTTTCCGGCAAACGGAGCCAACACGCCCGTAGAAATCTTTGAAAGCGACACCCCGCTGATCGTGGAGAAAAGGGGCCTTCTCCCGGACTCTGGCGGCGCCGGGAAACGGAAAGGTGGACTGGGGAGGCGGGTCGTTTTCCGGGTTCCGGATGATGCTTATGCACCGATACCCCCCGTGAATCTCGGCATTCAGTCGGGAAGATACCGTTACCCTCCTGAGGGGCTCTTCGGCGGCAGACCCGGTTCCAAGGCTCAGTTCCTCGTCAATGGGAAATCGGGAAATCCTTACGGGCTGACTCAGTTCGGTCCCGGGGAGGTGGTCGTTATGGATGCAGCCGGCGGCGGGGGGTATGGCGATCCCCTGGAACGGGATCTGGAACTGGTAGAACAGGATGTACTGGACGGCTATGTCACGCTGGAGCGGGCCAGGGAAGATTACGGTGTGGTCATCAATCTTGAGACCGTGAAAGCCGATGCAGAGGCCACAGCAGCCTTGCGCCGCTCGCGCCGTAAGGAATAATGCAGCAAATGCACTTTGGAGATCACGGAGGCTTCGGGCAGGGCTGGCGTTCCCTTTGAGGCATATCATGAAACGGATTAAGGCTAAGGGCGTAAGGCGTAAGACGTAAGGAAATTTCGGTTGCAATGTTTGATTTACCGTGAGCCTTAAGCCTTATGCCTTGCGCCTCAAACGCGCGAACAGCCATCCCGACAGCCCAAACAGCTAATACAAATTTTAAGATCTTGAACTATGCACAGAGATAGAGGGCGATCACCATGGCGGAGACAAAGACACATGAAAGTGCCATAGCACGGCTCGAAGCGTTGCAGGAGAAAGCCCGCCTGGGCGGGGGGCAGAAGGCCATCGACAAACGCCATGCAGCGGGGAAGCTGACGGCCAGGGAAAGGCTGGACCGGCTCTTCGATCCAGGAAGTTTTGTGGAGATCGTTGAACTGGGGGAAAGCCCGTCCCGGGAGTTCGGCATGCAAGAAAAGAAGGTCCCCGGAGACGGGGTGGTTATCGGTTACGGTACCATTGAGGGCAGGCTGACCTTCAGCTATGCACAGGATGCCACTGTGCTTGGGGGATCGGTGGGAATCATCCATGGGCAGAAGATTTGCCGGATCATGGAAGAAGCGCTGAAAGTTAAGGCGCCTCTCATCGGCTTGAACGATTCAGGCGGGGGCCGGCTGAATGAGGGTTTTCCCGCCTCCCGGGGTGTGGCCGGCATGTTTTTTCGCAACACAGCCGCTTCGGGCATTATCCCTCAGATTTCGGCCATGATGGGCACCTGCGCCGGCGTGGCGGTTTATTCGCCGGCCATTACGGATTTTATCATCATGGTGCAGGGAACGAGCCACATGGTGATCACTGGACCCGCAGTCATCAAGTCCGTAACCGGGGAAGAGGTCTCCATGGAAGAGCTCGGAGGGGCCAAGGTCCACAGCGAGATTACGGGCACAGCCCATTTTGTGGCTGAGAATGACGAAGCGTGCATCCAGTTGATCAAAAGGCTGCTTAGCTACCTCCCTTCCAACCACGAGGAAGAGCCCCCGGTCTTTCCCTCCACGGATGATCCGGAACGGGTGGACGACACCTTGGAAAGCATTGTGCCGGCAGATTTCAGGAAAGCCTATGACATGCGTGACGTCATCTTGCGGGTTGTCGATCATGGAGACTTCTTTGAAATCCTGCCTAAATTTGCCAAGAACATCATCATCGGCTTTGGGCGATTGGAAGGGCGGACAGTGGGCATTGTTGCCAATCAGCCCCGGGTTTGGGCAGGCAGCCTGGATGTGGATGCTTCCGACAAGGCGGCGAGGTTCATCCGTTTTTGCGACGCTTTCAACATTCCGTTAATCAACTTTGTGGATGTGCCCGGATATTTTCCGGGTGTGCGACAAGAGCATGCAGGCATTATCAGGCATGGGGCCAAGATGCTCTATGCCTATGCGGAAGCCACGGTGCCGAAGGTCACTTTGGCGCTGCGCAAGGAATACGGTGGGGCGGTCATGGCTATGTGCTGTGTGGGCATGGGTGTTGACCAGATGCTTGCCTGGCCCATAGCGCAACTCGTGGTCCTGGACACGGCGACCGCCGTGGATTTAATCTACCGCAAGGAGATCAAGGAGGCGGAAAAGCCTGAAGCGTTCAGGCAGGAGAAAATAGACGAATACGATTACAAGTTTTCCAATCCCTTCTACGCTGCAGAGCACATGCTGGTCGACAAAGTGATTAAACCGAGGGAGACAAGACCCCAGTTAATCAAGGCCCTGAGGATGCTCTGAATAGCGTAGCGTGGGATTCTCGACTTGGAAACCATAGCTGTACGAACGGCTGTATTGAAGAATTCAAGGAGAGCGCATTCAACGGGGCAGGGGTACAAGGCACAAGGTTCGAGGCAAATCCATCATCCAATTAAAGATTACCTGCTCCTTACGCTTTGAGCCGTCTCATGACATCGGCTTTCGGGAAACAGGCATTTCGGCTCGCCAAGAAATCTGTACGAATGCTAAGATCATCTTCATAAACCAGTGGAAAAGGAGATGTATTATGGACACTGAAAAGAGACTTTATCCTTCAGGCTTAAACCCGCTGTTTCTCCAGCCGGCCCGACCCTCTCCAAAGGAAGTGGCCGTGATCGGGGCAGGAACCATGGGACCGGACATCGGTTATTATTTGAAGACGGCCCTGCAGGGCATCAAGCTTTATCTGGTGGACGTCGTGGAAGAGCCCCTCAAGAACGCAGAAAGAAGGCTTGAGGGGTATGCAAAAAAAGCGGTGGAAAAGCGAAAGATGAAGGAGGACAAGGCCAAAAAAGTCCTCGACAACATCGTTTACACCGTGGATTACAACGAGATAAAGAATTGCGAGCTGGTCATTGAGGCGGCCACAGAAAACGTTTCTCTTAAGCAGAAGATCTTCGAAAGCATCGAGAACATTGTGGGCGAGGAGACCATCATCACCTCAAACACCAGCTCAATCCCGGCGGACAGGATCTTCTCTAAAATGAAGAAGCCGGACCGAACGAGCGTCACCCATTTTTTTGCCCCGGCGTGGCAATCCCTGCCTGTGGAGGTGATCCGTTGGGACAAGGCCAGCCAACAGACGGTGGACTATTTGTTCTGGCTTTTTGCCCTGACCGGCAAGGTGCCCATCATCGCGGACAACGCCATATGCTTCATGCTGAACCGAATATTTGACAACTGGTGCAATGATGCCGCCTGGTTACTCTCACAGGCCACGGCAAGCCAGGTTGACAAGGTTGCCGAGGAGTTCGTTTTTGCAGGTCCCTTCTCCGTCCTAAATTCGGTCAACGGCAATCCCACCATCGTTGAAACCAACACCCTCCAGATGGAAGAAGGAGCCCATTACAAGCCAGCAACAATTCTGGCATCCGTGGGCAAATGGGTCACGCACCGGCCGGGAGCCAAGGTCGAAGTGCCTAGGGATGTGGGGCAGATTGTGCGGGACCGGCTGTTGGGTATCCTTTTCTCTCAGTCCTTCGACATCATGGACCGGGGTATCGGAACAAAAGGAGATCTCAATTTTGGTTGCCAGATCGCCTTGGGATTCAGGAAAGGGCCTCTGGACGTAATGCGCGACCTGGGAGAGTCGGAAGTATTCCGCATCATGAAGCGATTTGGAGAGGACAGGCCCGGTTTCCCGCAACCCAAGAGCTCTTTTGACCTCTATCAAGACTTCAAACGATATCTGTTGGTAGATGACATGGACGGGGTGAAAATCATCACCATACGCCGGCCCCAAGCGATGAATGCCATCAGTGACGAGGTCAACAATGAAATCCTGTCTGTTCTCAAGGAGCACGTGAGCAGTCCGGATGTCAAGGGCTTTGTGATCACCGGCTATGGCACGAGAGCTTTTTCAGCGGGCGCGGACATCGGGAAGTTTCCACAGACCCTTGGAAACAAAGCTGCTGCGATCCAATATGCAAAAGACTGCTCTGAGGTCCAGTTCTTTATGGACAAGATGGAAAAACCCATCGTGGCGGCGGTCAACGGCATGGCCCTTGGTGGAGGATTGGAGATTGCCATCCGGTGCCATGGTATCGTGGCTGCCAGGAGTGCCACCTTCCAATTCCCTGAAATCACCCTGGGGATCCTGCCTGGAATAGGCGGTTGCATCGTGCCCTACCGAAAGTGGCCTCAAGGGGCCAAGATTTTTCATGAGATGATTTGCCTGGCAAGACCGCTCAATGCCCAAGAGGCCCTGGAGATCGGCATGGTGAACAAAATTGTGGATGATTACCCCGGGCTGATCCGGGCGGCTGTTGAAGAGGTAAACAATTTGCAGGGAAAACTCCAAAGAGTTCCCGACGGCAAGGTGGATATTCCCGAAGTCACCGTACCCGATGAACCGATGGCCGGGAAGCTGCCTTTGAGCAGAGAGGCAATTGCCATTACGATTAAGACCATTAAAGAAGGTGCTGCGGCCGATACGTTTGCGGAAGCTCTTGAGAGAGGGTACCGGGGAAATGCTGAGATCGCTTGCACGGATGCCGCGAAGGAAGGGATTACGGCATTTCTCGAAAAGAGGAGACCGGAGTTCAAGAAATAAGGGTTCCCTTCAAACGCTCCTTGCCCTCTTGAAAGCTTCCCATACAGCATCCTTTATCTTGCGAGGCGACCGGCTGTCTCCTATGACATAAACCTCCTCCACAATGCCATCCACTTCAGACGCAAGCTGGTTTACAGGCTGCCTTCCGACCGCCAAAATGACAAGGTCGTTCGTAAACGCTCTTTCCCCAATGGGGGTTCTGACAAATGCCTTTCCGGGCTCTACCCTTGTGACCGTCGCTTGCGTCAACAGCTCCACCCCATGTTCCTCAAGCATTTTGAGAAGCATTTCTTGGTTTGCTCTGAAAAGATCTGGGGCGGCAGTGGGGAGCATTTCGGCCACAACAACCTCCCAGTTCTTTTGAGCCAGGTAAAGAGCGGTTTCACAGCCGACCGAGCCTCCGCCAATCACAAAAGCTTTGGACCCCCCGGGCATCCTTCGTTTATACACCTCATCCGGAGTGACAAATGGGGTTGTTTCAAGACCTGCTATATTCGCTTTTCGAAGAGGTTTGGAGCCCGTGGCGATGAAAACGGCATCAGGTTTCTCCCCCCGAATCATCTCTTTGGTGACTTTAGTATTTAGCTTTATTTCCAGATTCTTAATTTTATTGAGCTGATTCAATTGGTAACTCAGAAGAAGGCCAATGTCCTTTTTGAAATCAGCTTTGGATGCAACGTAGAGTATGCCTCCCAACCGGTCACTTTTTTCGCAGAGAAGCACATCGTGGCCTCTTAAAGAACAAACACGGGCTGCCTCCATGCCGCCGATGCCTCCACCCACAACCATAACTTTCTTTTTCAAAGGTGCAGGCACGATTTCCAGTCTCCTCTCGTCACCGCA
>JARRRH010000125.1:0-10406 GCA_037380925.1 Deltaproteobacteria bacterium
GACGCGTTCTCCTTGAGTATCTGGACGGCTTTTTCAGCGGCTTTCAGGACCGCATTTCCGCCCCGGTAAGTGAACATCGAGGCCACGGTCATCCAGTCCCAGGGAGAGTGCTGCGTGTCCACCTCGCGAAAGACGCCGATCTTCTCCAGGGGAATCTTGAGGGCCTCTGCCACTATCTGGCGAACGGCTTGCTGCGCACCCTGCCCCATCTCGATACCCCCCAGATTCACCAGAACACTTCCGTCGCCACAGAATTTCATCTGGCAGCATGTGGAGGCGTTGGTGGCCCCTTTGGGAGATTTCATCATGGCGGCAACGCCCCGGCCGTAAAGGTATCGGTCGTCATTTGCAGGTGCTGGTGTACCAAAAAGCACCTTCTCTACATTCTCCAGGCACCGGTAAAGATTTCCGTTGTCATCCCGGATGGTCTCCCCTAAGGCATTCTGCTTGCCGGCCTGGAGGAAGTTCTTCCGACGCAATTCAAGGGGAGACATACCGAGTTTTCCGGCCAGCATGTCCACAAGGCGTTCCGACACCAAACACCCTTCCGGGTGTCCATATCCCCTGTAGGCACCTACAGGCGGCGTGTTCGTGTAGACTCCGTAGGCATCCACATGGCAGTGATCCACATGGTAAGGACCAACGCAATTATGACCGGCAACAGTGACTATGTTGGCGGCGGTGTCTCCAAAAGCACCCCCGCTAAAGTAAAGCTCGGCCTGGAATGCTGTGAAGGTCCCGTCCTTCTTGGCGCCCAGCTTGGCCCGGGCTTTCATGCCTCGACCCAGGACGGTGCTTGTCATGACCTCTTTGCGGGTGCAGATGAATCTGACCGCATAACCCGGCACGGCCCGGGCCGCATAGACGATCATGGGTTCAATGGTGACATCGGATTTGCTGCCAAAGCCTCCGCCCAGATAGGGCACGTGGACCCGCACATGGGAGTGAGGAATCTGAAACATGTCCGCCACGACTTGTTGAAGCACAAAGGGACCCTGGGAACTGGCCCAGATTTGCACATGGTCCTTTCCCTGCCATCGGCAAATCACACCGTGGGGTTCCAATGCAGAATGGGCGCTCAGCGGAAAATCAAACTCGCCCTCCACGATCACGCCGGCTTGCTTTAACCCTGCCCCAATGTCTCCCTTTCTCAGCTTGTAATGGTGGAAGATGTTGCTTCCCGGTTCGGGTAAATAAGAGGGAAGATGCCGGTACTCTCCCAGTCCTTCGTGGATCAACACTTCGGTGTTATGGGCCGATTCCAAAGGATCGATTAAAACCGGGAGAGGCTCGTACTCCACTCGGATCTTGGATACAGCCTTCTTGGCATTAGCCGCCGTATCGGCGATGACCACAGCAACGGGTTCACCGATATGTCTGACTTTGTGAACCGCGATGGGATTCTGATCCAGGAATCCGCAGGCACCGAAAAAGACCTCGCCGCCTTGGCCCGTGACAACCCTGTAAACACCCTCACTGCTTTCAGCGCCTGAGACATCCATGGACTTGATCCGTGCGTGGGCATATTTCGGGCGAAGCACCTGGGCATGGAGCATTCTCGGGAGTTTGATGTCGGCAACATACACCGCCGAGCCGGTCACTTTGGCATAGCCGTCCGTTCTCTCAAAAGACTTTCCAACATAGTCAAAAGTCATCCTTCACTCCCCCTCACCCCATTTTCTCTTCTCTTCGATAGGGCTTCAAAAGGCCGGCGGGGATAGCCGCTCTTCTGGAGACCCCGATCAGAGCAATTATGGTCAAGAGATACGGAATCATCAGGAAAATATGAAAGGAAATGTCAAAGCCCAAGCCCTGAAGTCTCAACTGCAATCCGTCCAGAAATCCGAAAATAAGGGCCCCGATCGTGCCCTTCAAGGGATCCCAATTCCCGAAAATGACCATGGCGATAGCCACCCATCCTCGCCCGCCGATCACATCAATGAGAAACATATTCTGATGGGCCAGGGTCAGAAAGGCCCCGCCTATGCCCATGAGGGCACCACCGAACACCAGGCACAGGGTTCGGGTCAGGTCCACGTTGACGCCGATGGTGTCGGCAGCCAGGGGGTTTTCTCCAACAGTCCTGATTTTGAGTCCCACCTTCGTTTTGTAGAGCAATAGGGACAGAATGGGCACTAAGATCCAGGCTATGTAGGTCAGGCTGTATTGTGTGTAGAGGCGTGGTCCAATGTCAGTGATCTTGGATAACGGAGGCGATAGACGAACATGGCCAGGCCTGTTGCAAAGAGGGTAATGCCCAGCCCGGAAACATGCTGACTCAGGCCCAGATAAACGGATAGGTAAGCCATGAGCAGGCCGAGGATCATGCCCACAAGCGCTGCTGCGAACACACCGACCCAGAGGGAGCCTGAGGTGAAGGTAGTGAGAAACCCGGTCATGGCGCCCATGAGCATGATGCCCTCAATGCCCAGGTTCAAAACACCGGATCGCTCCGCCAGGATTTCGCCCAAGGTGGCGAGTATGATGGGTGTTGCCATTCTCATCATGGCGCCCATGAGTCCTGCAATGAAAGTTCCTTCAAGCACGCCGCTCATGACTTTCTCACCACCTTGATTTTGTATTCCCTAAAAAGGAGAAATATGAGCATCACCATCAACGCCATACCCTGAATCACCTCGGCAATATAGGTGGGCACGCCCGTCATGCGGCTCATGGTCTGGGCTCCCACAATAATCACACTGAAGAAAAGGGATGAAAAAAGCACCCCCACAGGATGCAGATTCCCGAGCATGGCGATAACGATTCCCGAGTAGCCGTAACCCGGGGAAATATCCATGATGAGCCGGTACTGAAGCGCACAAAGCTCCCCAACCCCTGCAAGACCGGCCAGTCCGCCGGATATCAGGCCGGTCCACACGATCACCGACGTGGTGTTGATCCCACCGAAGCGGGCGGCCCGCACATTGATTCCCACAGCCTTGTTCCGGTACCCGAAAACGGTTTTACTGTTGATAAACCATATGACAAACACGGCAAAAAAAGCGATGAGGATTCCGAGGTGAAATCTTGAGCGCGCCATGAGGATCGGGTACTGGGCGCACTCCAGGATCGCCGATGATCTGGGCCAGCTCGAGCCGGGTTGCTGGAGAGGCCCGAACAGGAGCGCACCCATGATGTGAATCATCACATAATTGAGGAGAAGGGTGGTCACCACATCGTCCACTTTCAGCTTTGTCTTGAGAAGAGCCGGAATCGCTGCCCAGATGCCTCCCGCCAAAAAGCCTGCAATGATAATAATGGGCAGCACCATGGGGCCGGGTATTCCGCCCAGATGAATGCCCAGAGCGGTAGCAGTTAGGGCACCCGCAAGGAGTTGACCCTCTGCGCCGATATTCCAGAATTTGGCCCTGAACGCGAACGCCACCGCAAGGCCCGTTAGAAGGAGAGGACTGGCTTTCACAAAGGTTTCCAGCAGATTGAACCGTGTGCCCAGGGCTCCGTAAAAGAGATAAAAATAGGACTTCCAAAGCTGCGCCCCGGCTATAAGGATCGGGACGGCGGAGAGGATGAGGGTCACGACAATCGCTGCGATCGGGATAAGAACTCTCGCCCACCTCGGCAGAGGCTTTCGCTTTGTGATCCTGAATCGAATCACGACCTCACCCCGCTCATCCACAGACCGATCTGTTCCCGCGAGGCACCCTCCACATCAACCTCTCCCATGATTTCTCCTTCATAGAGAACAGCGATGCGGTCACTCAGAGCGAAAACTTCGTCCAGATCCTCTGAAATCAGAAGAATCGCAGCCCCGCTTTCTCTTTCCTGGAGCAACCTTCGATGGATAAACTCCATGGCACCCACGTCCAGGCCCCGGGTGGGCTGCGAAGCAACTACGACCGCCGGTTTTCCCGCAAGCTCCCTGGCCAGCATCACCTTCTGGAGGTTCCCACCCGAGAGACTTTTGGTCAGCGCATTCCGCCCGTCTGTCTTGATGCTGTAAGCCTCTATCAGTTCGTCACTGAACTGATGAACTCTTGCAAGGTTCATCATCCCCCAGCCGCGAAAACCAGAGGCGTTGTGCTTCTCCAGGATGAGATTCTCCTCTACAGACAGATCCATTAAGAGCCCGGTTTCAATCCTGTCCTCCGGAATGCGGCCCATCTGTAACTTGATGGGAGATCTGGGATTCCCGAACCGAAGAGGCCTGTCGTTGACCCTGACCATCCCGCTCACAGGCTCCCGCATGCCGAACAGGACTTCGGCCAGTTCCCTCTGGCCGTTACCGGAGATCCCGGCCAGGCCCAAGATCTCATTCTCCCTAACCGTTAGAGTGAAGTCTTTGAGAGAGTGAGGTGCTTGAGCGCAAGGAGCTTCTTGTCATTCAGCGCTTTGAGGTCTTGGATTTCAAGAACAGGCCGGCCGGGACTCAAGCTCTTCTTCTCGATTCGCTCTAGAACGTCTCTACCCACCATGAGATTGGCGAGTTCTCTTTTGTCGGTCTCGGAGGTCCTTCTTTCCGCAACCACCTCGCCGCCTCTGAGCACAACAATGCGGTCTGAAATCGCCATGACCTCATGCAATTTATGGGAGATGAAAACCACGGATCGCCCTTCTTGGACCAGGGATTTGAGGGTCTGAAAAAGCTCGACGGTCTCAGAAAGGGCGAGAACGGCCGTGGGCTCATCCATGATCAGGATGTCCACATCCCGGTAGAGGGCTTTAAGAATCTCCACCTTCTGCTGCTCTCCCACCGACAGGGTCCAGACCTTTGCCTCCGGGTCAACTCGGAGTCCAAATCTCTCCTGCAGCGCAAGGAGCCTTTTCCGGCCTGACTTTAGATCCAGAAAAAGACCCTTGCCTGTTTTAGTGCCCACGATGATATTCTCGAGCACAGTCTGGGAGGGCACCAAGGTGAAGTGCTGGTGGATCATGCCCACGCCGCGAGAGATAGCGTCCTTAGGAGAGGAGAGATCAACCCTTTCCCCTTTGATAGTGATCTCGCCTGCATCGCAGGCGTAATACCCGAAAAGGATATTCATCAACGTGGTTTTTCCCGCGCCGTTTTCGCCAAGAAGAGCGCAAATCTCGCCGGGAAAAAGATCAAAGGAGATATTCTTGTTGGCAGCTACATTCAGAAACTGCTTTGTAATAGCGCGCATGCTGACTAGAGGCTGTTCTTCACGGGCCATGACTCACGCCTTTCAGCACCTTCTTGCCTCCTCCCTTTGACCATTCGACAACCCTCAGGACAGGCGGGCTCCCTGATTTTACTCAGGGCCATGAGTCCTTCGACTTGGCCGTTCAGCCTCGAGCCCTTCGGTCATGAGCCGTTCGGCTTCGAGCTCACGGTCGAGAGGCTCAGGGTCGAATGACTCACGGTCGAGAGGCTCAGCACGGGCTCTCCCCCCAAAGAGGCTCTGTCGTCATTCGCTTTTCGCGCTCTTCTGTCATTTCGACCCTCGCGAAAGCGGGGGGAGAAATCCAATGCACAGTGTTGTCCCGAGTCCCGCCTCGGGGGGCGGCGAGGGATCTTTAGGTTCCCTCACTGTGTTCGGGACAAGCCTCGGCTATCGCCTCGGAATGACGCTGCGACACACCCCCAAGGATCGGAGGAATTGGCGCAAGAGAAAATACCGGCGGGGAAGAACCCCCGCCGGTTCTCTGGATCTTAGTCTGAGACAGGGGGGTGTTCATCAACAGGAACGCGGAAGGTTCCGTCGAGGATCTTCTGCTTGAGTTCCTGCACTTCCTCAATCACACTTGCAGGCAGTTTTTTCTCAAATCCGTGGAAGGGTGCGAGCCGGGCTCCCCCTTTGGCCATCATGGACCACTCGCCCAGGTCCATGGCAACCCATGCGTCCTTCTTCACCATGTCCATGCAGAACTTGATGGTGGGGTACATATCCCATACCGGACCCGTGATCACCACGTCCGGTGCCAAGGCATTCTGGTCTGACATGTTGCCGAAAGCGAGCACACCCTTTTCCTTGCAGGCTTCAAACACACCGAAACGTTCGGCAAAAATCAGATCCGCTCCGGCTTCGATCTGGGCTATGGCTGCCTCCTTGGCCTTGGGAGGATCGAACCAGCCTCCGATGTAAGAGATTTTGACCTTCACCTTGGGATTCACTTTCCGGGCCCCTGCCTTGAAGGCATTTACAAGCCTGTTCACTTCCCCAATGGGTATTGCAGCAACCACACCCAGGGTGTTGGTTTTTGTTAACCGGCCGGCAATCACCCCACAAAGGTAAGCCGGTTCATGTATCCAGTTGTCAAAGACCGAGAAATTGGGAGAGACGGGTCCGAACTCGGATCCGAAGGCAAAAGCGATCTCAGGGTAATCCTTCGCTACCCGCCTTGAAGGTTCTTCGCCCGCAAGAAAAGCGTCGCCTACGATCAAATCGAAACCCCTTTCAGCATACTCCCTCAAAACCTTCTCAAAGTCCGCCGCAGCGATCTTTTCCGTAAACTCGTAGTCAATATTGCCCATGTCCTTTTGGGCCTTCAGGCAGGCCTGATGGATGACCCCGTCCCAGGGTTCCTCGATGGCCGTCTGGAAGATGGCCGCAATCTTGAAGGGCTTGGCATGACTCGATGTAAAAGTGAACGAGACTGAAATAAGAACAATCATCAAACCCAAGAGTACTTTTTTCATGAAAAAACCTCCTTCCGCTTAAATATGGATTAAAGATAAACCACTACGAAACCATATGAATCAAAACCACAGGCTTCGACTGCGTTTCCTCCCACAGAGGACCCTGCGCCTTCCCGGGATCAGGCATTTCATACCGGGATTGAGTTGTCCCTACTTGACCGTCACCTCCTTTCCATCCTTGATCACATGGAGGGGCGCTTCATGATGGGCCAGAGCGTCGCGAACAGTCTCGGCATCCAGGACCACCAAGTCGGCCCTGTGTCCCTCTTTCATTTCAAAGTCCTTGATACCCAGCGCCTGAGCCGCTTTTGTGGTGATAAGATCATAGAGCACGTTCATCTCCTGAAGAGTGGTCATCCACAGGAGATGAGAGGCCAGAAAGGCAACCTCCAGCATGCTGTTCCTGCCGTAAGGATAGTAGGCATCCGCAATGTCGTCCTGCCCCAGAGCAACCGCCACGCCTGCGTCGTGGAGAGCTCTTACACGGGCGTGCAAAGGGCCTGTGTGCGGATCACTCAGCACGCTTATTTGTGCCTGCTTCAGCAGGGCCACGATCTTGCGAAAATAGGGCTCGGGATAAAGGGCCATAGCCCTGGCATGATGGGCCGCAACCCTTCCCATCCACCCCTCTTGAATGGTCTTTACAGCGAGCATCTCCAATGTGCGAAGACCCGGGTCCCCGGCGTCGTCAATGAGCATGGAGACGTCCTTGTCGTATCTCTTGGCCAGATCAAACAGGCAATCTATGTGTTGCCGGGCATCGCGATCGGTGTACTCAATCCAGGGGATACCCCCGACCACATCGGCACCCAGGTCCAGAGCCTGCCGGACATAATCTTCGGCTCCGGGGTCCCTTACAATACCGTCTTGCGGGAAAGCGACCACCTGGATTTCCACAGCCTCCTTGAATTCTTCCCTGGCCTGAATTAAGGCCTTGACGCCTTCCAGCTTCGCCTTTGTGTCCGTGTCTGCAAAAGCGCGGATATGGGTGTTTCCGTGTTTGACGGCAAGGTTCACCGCCTTTCGGACATTGTCGATAATCCAGCGATGGTCGTATTTCTCCTTCACCTGGGAGGCCAGCTCTATGGCAGCCATGGCCTCTCCCATGGATTCGCCGTGGTAGGAAATCAGGGCTTTATCCCCGATCCTGTCGAGGGTGTAAACCTTGCAGAGGTGGAGATGGCCGTTTACAAAGGATTCCGTGACCAGCTTACCGCCCGCATCGATGACCCGGTCCGCCCCCTCTTCCAGGGTCTTCTTGATGCTGACGATCCGGCCCCCTTTTATCCCGATGTCGAGGAAGTCGTCCCCTGAGAACCGGGTTTTCGCATGTTTGATCACCAGATCATAGCTCATGGGATGCTCCCTGGAACAGAGACCGGCCAAGTTTCCCGTTCATAGCATCCGGCCCTTCCTTTGTCAAAGCCTAAGAAAGGCAAAAGGCTTAAGGCGCAAGGCTTAAGGCCAGAAGAAAATAGAGATGGCATTGGTTTTCCCTTACGCCTTGTGCCTTGAGCCCTGCGCCTCATATATACGCCTCAGTCGTCGCTCCTCGCACACCCGCTCTAAACTGCCTCTTCCACTTGCATCTAAGACTTTGCCTCTTCGTGGAGCCAATCGTTAAGAGCACCGGCCACATCGCCGAACCGCGTGAGCTTCGCCTTTTTCTTCTTCTCCATCAGCGTCTCGTAACGGTCGTCCTCCACCATGGCCACAATTCTGGAGATACTGGATTCCCCGTCCACAAATCGCCAAGGGAAACAGCCTATGGTGACGCGCTGATTCAGAAGCAAGTCCATGTCCCCGCCCAGGCACTCCGCATGGATAATCCCGTGATTAAACAATTCGATGTGCATGAGCTGGTACTTGTCGTCCGAGAAAAATACTTCCAGGCTTTTGCCGAATTTCTTCTGGAAAAAGGCCTCCGCCTCCTTTGCCTGACGGGGCATCCAGTTGCGTATGATGGTGTTCATGGGATGATCCGCACTGCCGCAGTCCACACCGATCCATCGGAGCTTCTTGTTCTTCGCCCATCGTGCAAATTCCCGATCCGGTCCTGGGTGTTTGACCATATAACGGATTTCGTCCGCCGTGGGCTGGTCCCAGCCGTAATGGTGGTATCCCGTGTGGATAATAAGGATATCCCCCTCCTCGACCTTCACCCTTTCTTCCACTTGTTCCGATGTGTAGACGTCGTAGTCCGTGGTGCAGTCTGAGAGATCCACCACAACCCCTTCGTGAACCAGAAAATCGAGGTCCAAAGAAGCAATGTCCTTTCCCGGCGTGTAAAAATGGATTTCCCCGTCAAGGTGGGTGCCCACGTGGTTGGAGTGGGTCACGAGCATGCCGTTGGCCCCGTTGGGGGCCAGTCGCTTAAAGTACTTCACTTGCAACGGCTCGTACGTCGGCCAAGGGGGTGTTGCGATTCCTAAGGGTACCGTAAGGTCTATAAATTTCATTTTCTCCTCCTTTTTCCAGCTCAGTTCGCCTCGCTCACAGCCACAACTCCTTACCCCTCCGTATATTTCTCCACAAAAGCCTCCAGGGCATCGTGGAAGCACTTCTCCGGCGGCCGCACCAACCCGGCGCCGATCATGCCGATGCCCGGCTCCTTGTGTGCAATGCCCGTATTGACGGCCGGAAGTATGCCGGTCTCCACAACCTTGATCAGGTCAATGGCTGTGGGGGTTCCGCGAAAGTCGAGCGCCGGTATCCGGTAGGCGTCGTTCTCCGTGACCGTGATCTCGTACATATTTTTGGTGAAGTTGATCGCATCCTTAGGCGCGCCGCCCACGAACTGGACGATGGCCGGCGCGGCAGCCATGGCAAAGCCGCCGATCCCTGCCGTTTCTGTAATGACTGAATCCCCGATGTCCGGAGCCGCATCCTCGGCTGAATAGCCTGGGAAGTAAAGGCCGTCCACCATGCTCGCCGGCCCGGTGAACCAGCGGTCTCCGAGCCCGGAGACGCGAATGCCGAAATCCGTCCCGTTGCGGGCCATGGTTACAATGACGGAACTCCCTTCGATGTCGGCCGCAGGATCCACTGTACATTTGCATGAGGGCATGGTCAGGTTCAGGAAGAAATGATCGTTTCCGTGAATGAAGGCCAAGACTCCGGCGATCTTTTCCCTGTCCCGATTTAGTAAAACCAGATCCGGGGCAAGCTCCCTGATGAACAGGGACGTGCCTGCTCTGTTCCGATTATGCCCTTCGTCCCCCATCTGGAGAGCCTGAGCGATCATGGTTTTCATATCGATTTTGCCGTGCCTTGAGAGCGCTTCCCGGAGTATGGGAGCCAGTTCTTGTCCCATCCACTTCAATCTGGTAATGACTTCCTCTGAGAACGCGCCGTAGCGCAGGACCTTGCCCAACCCTTCATTCAAAGTGCAGTAGGCCCTGTTTCCAAAGGTCTTGTTCTCCAAAACCCAAACAGGCATGCTCCACGTGACCACCCCTGCCATGGGCCCCACAGCCGAATGGTGATGACATGGCTCAAAAACAATGTCCCCGGAAGCGGCCAAAGCCTCCGCATCCTTTCTCTCCCCGGCCAAACCTTCCAGAAGCAGGCCGCCTATGACCGCACCGCGCATAGGGCCGCACATCCTTTCCCACGAGACCGGAGGACCGGCATTGAGCATCATGTTTTTCTTCATACCCGGGATGGCTTCTCCAGCCGTGGAAACATCGACCAGCGTGGGCTTTGCCTTGAGAATCCGAGTGGCTGCCTCTTGGTTTGCCGCTTCGATTTTTGCTTTCATAGGACAGCCTCTCACCGATCCAGTTTTTCC